>JAAYLM010000242.1 GCA_012521915.1 Oscillospiraceae bacterium
AATGAAATTGACATCACCCAACGCGAAGGCGCCTGCCAAAATAATCCGTAACCATGACACATGCTTGAAAGCTGAGGCACTGGATATGGATCGCTATATGAAAACGATTGGAGAATTACCCAATGAGACTTGACAAGAATGAGAAGAGAAAGCTGATTATGAAAAACTACGCTGCTGTAGCCGTTAACCAAAGATCAAACGGTTGCTGTGGCAGCGGCTGCAGTTGTTCAGGAAACCTATTTGATGCCAAGGACGCAGCACGCGCCCTCGGTTATTCAGATGAAGATTTGAATTCTGTACCAGATGCCGCGAACATGGGGCTTGGTTGTGGTAATCCACTGGCGATTGCAGCGATAAAACCTGGTGAGACGGATCTTGATTTGGGCAGTGGTGGTGGTTTTGATGCTTTTCTTGCCAGAAAACGGGTTGGGACAGATGGCTTGGTGATTGGCGTTGATATGACGCCGGACATGGTCATGCTGGCGCGACAAAATGCCCAAAAGGCTGGTTACGAGAATGTATCCTTTCGCTTGGGAGAAATCGAGCATCTGCCAGTGGCCGATAATTCGGTCGATGTGATCATCTCCAACTGTGTCATCAATCTGGCACTGGAAAAAGAGCAAGTCTTTCGTGATGCCTATCGGGTGCTGAAGCCAGGTGGCCGACTTTCAATATCAGATATTGTTGCCACCGCGGAACTTCCCGATCGAATCAAAAATGACCTGAACATGTTGTCCGGGTGCATTGCCGGAGCGGAGTATGTCGAGCATCTGCGTACGATGATGCTGCAAGTCGGTTTTCGCAACATTCGCCTGGAGCCGAAGGATAATAGCCGGGAAATTTTAAAAACATGGGTTCCAGAAAGTAATGTTGAGGACTATGTTGCCTCCTATTACATCGAAGCAGTCAAATAATTCATTCAAATCAACTGGGATTTGGCGCTGTTTTTTGATTTGCGCCTCGTCAGGCGGACATACTACAGTGGACATGCTGCAGACGGTTTTCTGTTCAATTGATGGAAAATACATCACCGGTGTACCCGTCAATGACGATTACCAGCTCATTAGGCGGATCACCAAGTTTCTCACTGAAAATGACTGTCCATGTTCCAGTTATCCAGTCTGCTGAAGCATTAGGTGCCATCATTTTGTTCTGTGTTTCCTGGTAGCATTCTTCTGAAGCCGTTTCCCAAATTCCGCTGAAATTCACCAAGTATTGGCCATCTTCTATTTTCGCCACTGCATCACCGCTATGAGCAAGCCGGAAGCTGTCATACGCAGGCTGTGTCCGGGCAATGTCAATCGCCTGGTCGCGGCTTATCGTTTTGTGGATATCCTCATCTGCCTCTATTTTTATACTATGTTGCCATTCCATGAAGCTGGAGCTATCCTCATGACCGTGAGTAAAAACAATGTGCAGCGTATGGTCGTCAGTCCATGCCTGCAAAATGTCATCGCCGTTCAAGGTGTAGGAAGTTGTCCAGACGACTGTCTTTTCAATTGATTTACCAGGCTCAAGCTGGCCATACAGCATAGCTGTGTCTCCCGCGCGCGGTTCGCCATCTTCCAGCAGCAAGATGTCTGTTCCCTGCAGGGCAATATAGGCCCGGATGCTTCCAGCCGGACCAAATTTTGTGGAACCGGCCTGCCAGGGGACAGGTTTATCAGTGGTATTTGTCACACGGATCAGTGCCTTGATC
>JAAYLM010000243.1 GCA_012521915.1 Oscillospiraceae bacterium
AAAGTTGTGTGAATCATACAACTTTACCACCCCGCGCAGCGGGTAGACTTTTCAGGCGCTGCTGTTTGACAGGCTGAGGAGCTTGCTCCGCGGTCAAACAGCCTGCGCAGCAGGAGAAAGCGCCGATTAGTCTGTGGGAAAGCTGTGTGAATGAAAGCTCATTTGAATAACAGGAGGGCCCGCTTTACATGAAACCAAAAGCAGTCTATCTCAGTTCACCTGCCAACCCATCTGTCTTTCGCGTGTTCAGCGAAGACTTGCGCGCGGGCTTAGCGCAACGTGTTGACCTTTATCCGACATTCCTCGATAAAGATAATGTCGCAGTGCATGAAGCAGCCGCCCATGATGCCATTTTCGCTTTTTCCACGTGGGGCATGCCCGCCTTCAGCGAAGAGGAAATCCGGCAATACTTTCCACAAATGAAAGTGCTTTTCTATGCCGCCGGTTCTGTGCAAAATTTTGCCAGGCCTTTTCTCAACCGCGGCATTCAGGTCATCAGCGCCGCTGCGGCCAATGCTGTTCCGGTTGCCGAATATACAACAGCCCAGATCCTATTGGCCAATAAAGGTTTTTACCAGAACACACGCCTGATTCGCACTGACAGGGAAACAGCCCGGGTCTATTCAGCAGTTTTCCCCGGTAACCATCGTGTCAAGGTCGGCTTGCTGGGAGCTGGAGCCATCGGCAGTCGTGTCATCACGCTGCTTAAGCCATTTGATTTGGAGGTTCTTGTTTTTGACCCGTTTCTGCCGGATGGGCAAGCGCAGGCCTGGGGCGTCAAAAAAACAAGCCTGGACGACATCTTTACCCATTGTCAGACCATATCCAACCACCTGGCGAATCTGCCAGCCACACGTGGCATGATCAATAAAGACCACTTTTCCCGGATGCTTCCTAATGCGACGTTCATCAATACAGGCCGTGGCGCACAGGTCATTGAAAGTGACCTCGTTGAAGCACTTCGGCAGGAGCCGGGAAGGACAGCTGTCCTTGACGTCACAGATCCTGAACCGCCTCTGCCTGATAGCCCCCTGCTGTCGCTGGATAATGTCTTTCTGACAACGCACATTGCCGGAAGCAGTGGCCGGGAAGTCTGGCGTATGGCGGAGTATGTCATCGCTGACTTTGATCGTTATTTGCGTCATGAGCCGATGCAGCTTGCTGTAACGTTGAAAATGCTGGAAACCATGGCTTGAAAGACGCTGTTTTTTCAGTTGCTCATTTCTCACCCAAGCGATCGCCATAGTGCTCAAGCACAAAATCAATATCTTTATCGCCACGTCCAGAACAATTGACCAAGATGGATCCTGATCCCATCTCGCCGGCCAGTTTCATCGCATAGGCCACTGCATGCGCACTTTCCAAAGCTGGTATGATCCCTTCAAGCCTTGACAGGCGGAAGAAGGCGTCTACCGCCTCGCTGTCGGATATTGTATGATAGGCGACTCGCCCAAGATCACGAAGGTAGGCATGCTCAGGACCGACTGATGGATAATCGAGTCCACTGGCAATCGAATAAACCGGATCAGGTTCGCCGTTTTCATCTTGCAGCATGATCGAGCGGAAACCATGCATCACACCCTCTGTACCGTATGTGAGACTGGCCGCGTGATCTCCCTTTTCAGGGCCTCTGCCGAGAGGTTCAACACCGTAAAGCGCGACCGGATCATCCAGAAAAGGTGTCAGAATACCGGCAGCATTGGATCCACCGCCGACACAAGCCACAACAGCATCCGGCAAATTGCCTGTCATTTCTAAAAACTGTGCCCTGGCTTCGATACCGACAACCATTTGAAAGTCACGAACCATGAGGGGGAACGGATGTGGTCCCAGCACAGACCCGATACAGTAGATCGCGTCATCATATTCTTGCAGATAGGCTTCAAAAGCTGCGTCAACAGCTTCTTTAAGTGTTTTCAAGCCATGTGAGACCGGTACGACTCGGGCACCCAGCAGCCTCATACGGGCTACATTAGGTGCCTGTTTGGCAATATCCACCTCGCCCATGTAGATGTCGCACCCCAGCCCGAAAAAAGCAGCCGCTGTTGCCAGGGCAACGCCATGCTGGCCGGCTCCGGTTTCTGCGATGAGCTTCTTTTTCCCCAGATATTTGGCCAGCAGGCCTTCTCCCATACAGTGGTTCAGCTTATGCGCACCGGTATGGTTGAGATCTTCCCTTTTCAGGTAGATCTGCACGTTGCCCAGCGCATTGGACAATCGTTCGCAATGGTAGGTTGGGGTCGGCCGGCCTTGAAACTCCTTGCGGATCCGGCGCAGCTCACTGATAAATTTCGAGCTTTGGCAGATGGTCTGGTAAGCCTGGCTGATCTTGTCAAATTCCGCCGCAAGCTGAGGAGGGACAAAAGCCCCGCCATAAGTGCCGAAATAACCGTCTTTTGTCGGGTTCTGTTTTCTGTAAACAGCAAAATCAACATCCTTCTGTAACATCTTTTCCATCTCCTTTACGCCAATGGCTGGATTCTGTTTCTATCCCGGTGCGCAGGATGATCACTGCGCTTCGTCCGATTACGCTGCACAGGCCGGGAACCTGAACGCCGCGGCAGGAGTTCTTTGTTCTCCTTGTTTTCATAAACATGCGGGGTAAACGGGTAGGGATGATCGATTTTTTTTATTGACCGCCCACAAAGCCGTTCGATATCTTTCAGCAGTTTCAGCTCATCCGCATCACAAAAAGAGAAAGCTTCTCCTGCCAGTCCTGCCCGACCGGTGCGGCCGATTCTGTGAATATAAGTTTCCGGGACCTCCGGCAGGTCAAAATTGACAACATGTGATAGTTCTTCGATATCCAGGCCACGTGCCGCGATATCTGTTGCAACAAGTACCCGCACGGTACGGTCTTTAAACTGCTGCAAAGCCTTTTGCCGGGCCTGTTGTGATTTGTTTCCATGAATCGCCAGGGCCTGGATGTTATGCCGGTTCAGTTCACGGGCGACCCGGTCAGCGCCATGCTTGGTCCTGGTGAAAACAAGCGCTGAATCAATATGCGGGTCTTGCAGCAGATAACGCAGCAGATCCCGTTTACTGGCTTTATCAACGTGATAAAGCGATTGTACAATTTTCTCAACAGTTGGCTTATCAGGCGTAATGGCTATCCGCACAGGGTCCTGCAGCAGATCGCGTGACAAGGTGACAATATCCGGTGGCATCGTGGCCGAAAAAAACAGGGTCTGCCGTTTTCGGGGGGTGCAGCCGATGATGTGGCGGACATCGTGAATAAAGCCCATGTCGAGCATACGGTCAGCCTCATCCAGCGTCAGGATCTCGATATGGGATAAATCCACCAGGCCCTGATTCATCAAATCCTTTAAACGGCCCGGAGTCGCCACCAGGATATCAACCCCGTTGCGCAACGCCATTTCCTGAGGTTTTTGTGAAACACCTCCGTAAATGACATGGGCACGCAACGGTGTAAACAGCCCATAAGACTGAAAACTGGTATGGATCTGTAAAGCCAGTTCGCGGGTCGGTGTCAAAATCAGGGCGCGAATCACCCGGCGTGACCGGCGTGATACCGGCTGGCTGCGCTGAGCCAGATTCTGTAAAACAGGCAGGGCAAAAGCTGCAGTCTTGCCGGTACCTGTCTGGGCAATGCCTAAAAGATCTCTTCCTGCCAGCGCGGGCGGGATCGCTTGTGCCTGTATCGGTGTTGGGGTTGTGTATTGTTCTTTTTCCAACGCTTTCAATAAAGCGGGTGATAGTTCAAGTGCTTGAAAAGTCATGTGGTCTCCTTCTGATGTGTGCAACACAAGACAACATTCTAACACAAATCAGACGTCGGGAACAGCCCGGCTGACATGAAGACGCCCTATGCCCCAGGCTCATGCATTTTATGGTCATGCCCACTTCTCTGCTGCCAGTGCCTGTTCTCTCTGCTGTTTTGCGCGGTACATTTGCGCATCCGCTTCTTTGAGCAGACTTTGAAAGTCCAGCAATTTTTCGCCCCGAAACAGGCTGTACCCACAGGCAAGGGTTGGCAGATGCATGTCGCCTAGCCGTTCATGGGCCAGCTTGCCGGTAATATGACTGATTTGCCGTTCAAGCCTTACCGGATCTGCATGTCGGCAAAGAATGCAAAACTCATCACCGCCAATCCTGTAGCAACAACAGGAGCCATCAAAAGAATTCCTTATGACCAACGCAATTTTACGCAGAGCCGCATCACCATAATCATGTCCATAGGTGTCGTTGATCCTTTTGAAATCATTGATATCGATCAGCATCACTGATAGTTTTTTATGGCCGGATAACCGACTGACCGCTTTTTCAAAAGCAGCCCTGTTGAACAGGCCTGTCAGGACATCCAGGCTACCGTCAAACTCAGACAACAACAGGAAATACAAAAACAAAGCCAGCGTGACGCAGTGCCAGGTCACATAGACAGTCGGAAAAACAATCTGCACACAGGTGCCTCCCAGTGTGAACAGCAAAAGGCCGATCAAGCGGCTCTGCATCGGATAAAGGAATTTGCGGGCCGCCCGCAGTGTGACAATCACCAGAAAGACAAGAAGAATGCTGTAGGCGGCCACAAAGATAATGAAAAAACGACCACGCTGGTAGCGATTCGTGGAATCTACAGTAAAAATCAGACCAAGCCATGGTGAAAGAAGGGCAGCGGCCGCGTTAAGCCCGGCAATGAACAGCAGAAAGATATGCTGTCGTAAGAAGCGTCGGTCAAAAATCGCGATCAAGATAAGTGGAATCAAAGGACTGAGCATGAATCCCAGCACGTTGCAGACAAGATTAAGGCTGCGCCAGGAAGGTCCGTACGCCTGGGCGACCAATGTTCCCGCTTCTGCCAGAATAACCCCAATAGTCAGGACAATCCCCCACGTGAAGGGTTTTCTGCGTACTTGAACCAGACTGGTGTTGTTGCGCAGCAGCCCGGCCAATAACCCCAGCGCCGTCATATTGATCAGCGCTGTCATCAAGTATGTCGTCAACATGCACATAACCCTTTCGCGCTGCTGGCAAAAATAATTTTCCAGCAGCGCGTCTGTGCCGTGCTATGACTGTTTTGTTGCATTAGTCGTCTGAACAGCCTTCAGCCGGGGCAAAACTTCTTCCAGAAGAGCCCTGCGGGTGACGTCAATTTTCCATTGCAGCTGTTCAACAGAGCAGCCATAGTCAAACTCAGCTTCAAAGCCCAGCCTTGAGTCTTCCATCACCAGCGGGAAGGTCGCTTCTGCGTTGGCAATTTCTGCTTCAGCGATGTCAACCAGTTCAAGCAGAATCTTTTCCGGATCAGGATCTTTCACCAGTGGCTTGACAGCTTTAGCGGCATCCGGCATGTTTTTGCGGCCGCCAACCCAGATCGCTTCAGTATCCACATAAATACCAAGTCGGCCTTTGAGCAGATGCCAGCGTTTCACATGAACGGTTGTCCTGGCGGTCCGTTCAATAAAACGGGCTATGCCCAGCATACGTTTGGCTTCTTCTTTTTTATGATCCTCGATCTGATCGATTGCCTGCTGCAGCAAGGCGCTGCCGGCGGCAAAGCGTTGAGCCATCTTCGCGTACTCTTCCGTTTCAAAAACCAGTTTATCCTGCAGATCCAGATTGTAGCGATAAACCGGATTGCAGATCCTGTTTGGATGTTTCTTGCTGCCACTGTGTTTGGGAATCGCTTCATGGCGCTCAAAGAACAGCGGATAGGACGGTCCGATGCGACAAGGACCGTATTGATCTTCATTGGTCGGGATGCAATGCGTCATGCCCTCACTGTAAAGACGCCAGGCCTCCAGCACCAGATCGGCTGTTTGCTCACTGTAGTCTCTTACGGCGATCGCCCGCATCAGTTTGTCGAAATTTTCACCGGGACCCCGGAAAACAGAAAGGGCCAATTCCGGCAAAAAGCCCGGATAAAAACCATACGACAGCGTTTCCCGTAAGCCGGAAAGGCCATATCGGTCGTGGGCATCTTTCACGGCCTGCCAGCGTTTGAGCCATTGTTGCGGGGCGGGCAAAGCCGGCGCGCCGCCAATATCCCAGGTATTCCCGGCTGTATTGGTCATTGAGTGAAATTTGAGGCCCAGCCTTTTCGCTGCAGCGCCTTCACTGCTGAAATACGTACCGGGACCGGGGAAATAAAGGGTGTAGTCTGTGCAGACTTCTGTGACGTTTTCCTTGATATGAAATTGCTCGAACATCTCAAAAGTTGCCATCAGGACACACTCAGGTGGCAGGTTTTCAATCATGCTGATACGCAGATCTTCATTTTCAAAGCCCCAGTTGTAGGTCCACAGGATGACATCGGCGTCCGGATTGACTTCGTGGATAACCGTGCACATCATTTTCATAAAATCGGGGAAATCCGAGCAGGGAAACCAGCCTGGTGACGGTTTGCTGTCCTGCAGTGATTCACGCCATGGTTTGCCTGTGGTGCGCGGGTCCTTTGAAGGGAATTCGCACGACTCTCCTATAAACTTGATGCCTTTCAGCCCCGGGCAGGCCCGGAAGAGCTCGCCCTGACGGGAACGGTAATAGGCAAGCGCCCCATCATCGTCCGGATGCTTGTTGTTCTTGAATGGATTGACCGTATAGGCATCAAGCCCCCAGGCAGCAGCCCGTGTAATCAGGTCATTGACACTTTTCCGGCGTTCCGGGTCTTCAAGTACACCACCTGTGCCAATACCTATTGCATCGAAACCGTAGTGCGCGATCAAAGCCAGGTATTGATCCGGATAGAAACCGTCACCAAGAGTCGTTGACACACTCCGCGGTGAAAACAGGATACTCTCGCGAAAGTCACCTTGGTCCAGGACTGGCCCTTCATTTAAATTCATCTTTTCTTCCAGGCGAAAACAGGCTTTGGCTGCTGCCCGCTCATTTGTCGCCGTAACAATGATAGCCGATGCAATGTTCAGACGATAGACATAAAATTCACCTTCCCGGCAGGTTTCACCTGCAGAAGTCAGATAGATCCGTTTGGGCAAGGGATCACCAGCCACAAGCTTGTCCTGTTCCTGAACTGTGATCTGGCGAGGCTGCGCTACATCCAGGCCCATGGAAACCAGAAAATAATCCGCCAGGTCTTTCGCCGCATTGGTCAGAACGATACCGGCGTCGGCCGGCAAGATAATCTGCCAGGTACGGTCGATCCAGACACCTTTTTTGCTTTGAGCGATTGCAGGGTTGTAACGATGAGGTTTATGAACGATCTGCAGACGCGTCCTGAAATCAAAAGCCTTTTCCATAAATACGCCTCCTCTTCAACAGCAAGCTGCTGTATCGCCAACATTATATCACGCAGATCGTCCGGGCCAATATGAAATTCGTGGCAATCTGTCCTTTTGCTAGGCGCTCTTTCTGTTATCTGTTAAAATGAATGGCAGATCAGATCATTCAATGGTCAACGCTTATCCTGTTGAAAAACACAGATGAAGGAGGCAAAGATGGCTGAAAGACCCAATTTCCTCTTTATACTGACGGATGACCAGGGGCCCTGGGCCCTGCACTGCGCCGGCACGGAAGAACTGGACACGCCTAACCTGGACCGGCTGGCCGCGCGGGGTGTACGTTTCAACAACTTTTTCTGCGCGTCACCAGTCTGCTCTCCGGCCAGAGCCTCAATCCTGACCGGCACCATTCCTTCGGCACATGGTGTGCATGACTGGCTGCGCAGCGGCAATGTCGACAAGGAGAAAATGGCGCAGCTCGGCATCCAGAATCCTTACGGCGGATATGCTGATGAAACACGACCCATCCAGTATCTTGCCGGCATGCGCACCTATACCGATGCCCTCACTGAAGCCGGATACACCTGCGCTTTAAGCGGCAAGTGGCATCTGGGTGACAGCTTCACGCCACAACATGGATTCAGCCGCTGGTACACGATCGGCAAAGGCGGTGCCTACTACAATTATCCAGACATCATTGACAACGGATCCATCCACATAGAAAACAGCTACATCACCAATCTTTTCACAGACCGTGCACTTGAGTGGCTGGATGACCTGTCTGAAGGCGAACAGCCCTTCTATCTTGCGGTCCATTACACAGCACCCCATTCTCCCTGGTCGGCTGAACACCATCCCGCGGAATACATCAACCGGTATGAAGCATGCGCTTTCCCAAACATGCCCGATCAGCCGGATCACCCGGACTGCACCACAGGTCCGGTTTACGGCACCGAACAGCGTCACATCAATCTGCGCGGTTATTTTGCGGCCATCACGGCAATGGATGCCCAGGTCGGCCGCCTTCTAGATAGACTGGAAGCCCTTGGTCTTTGGGACAATACCGTCATTGTTTTTCTCTCTGACAACGGCATGTGCATGGGTCATCACGGTATCTGGGGAAAAGGCAACGGAACTTTTCCCCAGAACATGTATGAAGAATCCGTAAAAGTGCCTTTTATCTTATCTTATCCACCTGTGACCGGAAGCAGCGACCGTGTTGTCAGCAGCCTGGCCAGCGCCCTTGACCTTTACCCAACCCTGCTGGATCTGGCTGGCATATCCGATCCCCAGACACGTGTTCTGCCAGGACGCAGCTTGCTTCCCGAACTGCGCGGCGAACCGGTTACGCCTTGTGACCGGGCTGTTGTCATTTGCGAGGAATATGGCCCAGTCCGTATGGTTCGGACTGAAACATGCAAATATGTGCATCGCTACCCCTATGGGCCGCATGAACTGTATGATCTGCGCAGCGATCCAGGCGAAACCCATAACCTGATTGATCATCCGGACTGGAGAGAAACGGCTATTGCGCTACGCTGCCAGCTCGAACAGTGGTACCGCCGCTACGTTAATCCGGATCTTGACGGAAGCAAAGAAGGGGTCACCGGGCTGGGCCAGCTGGGCCGAGCCGGACTTTTTACAGATCGGGATGCAGCATTCATGCCTAAACGGCATCCATAAACGGGAGGAAGCACATGCCTTTTTCTGCAAACAGTCCCGCTTTGTACTTGCTTGCCGGTATCCTGATTTTATTTGTACTGGCCCAATCTGTTTTTTTTCTGGTCCGCTCCATCCGCCGGGCCAGGGCACTTGACCTCCCGGGAAGCAAAGTGACAAAGGCCATCATAAACGCAGCCGTATTCACCATCGCCCCTGCCCTGGCCATATTGATCGGTGTGGTCGCCCTGGCCGGGAAACTGGGTGCCCCGCTACCCTGGCTGCGGTTGTCCATCATTGGTGCCCTGACGTATGAAACCGCTGCGGCGGCTAATGCCATAGAGGGTTTTGTTAAAACAGGAGAACTTGCCGAAGCGGCATCCCTGACGGCAGCAAGCCTGACGGCCGGCCAGTTTGTCACGATCTCCGCTGTCATGTCTTTCTGTGTGGTCGGCGGTCTGGCTCTCAGTACCTTTCTCGTCGAAAAATATAAAAAAGGCATGGCGCAAATCGGCGCCAAAGACCCGCAATGGAGCAAAATCCTGATGTCCGCCCTGTTTCTCGGCATGATCGCCACGTTTCTGGGTATGGTTTTTCAGGATATTGCTGCCGGACTGACCGGCTGGATACCTGTTTTCGTCATGTTGATTTCCGCAAGCTGCATGGCTCTGTGCGCACTGCTGATTAAGAAGCTGAAATGGAGCTGGCTTAACGAATATGCCTTGCCCCTTTCGATGCTGACCGGCATGCTTATGGCCATCCCGCTGACTGGCTGGATAAGCTGAGGAGTGTGTTATGAGTCAGAACAAAGTAAAATCCTATGAACAACGAACACACCTTTACGGACGAATCTGGAATATCACCGCGCTGGCCTTGTTTCTCGCCTTCCCTTTTGCCTGCGGCCTTCTTTTCCGAACCGGCATCGTATGGCCGGCTTTTGTCTCAGGATTTATCGCAACAGCGGTTATATTCTTTCCTGTAACGTTTATTGAGTTTTTTACTTTTGTACCTATGTTGGGTTCCGCGGGCAGTTATCTGGCTTTTGTAACCGGTAACCTGACCAATCTAAAAATCCCCTGCGCGTTGAATGCCATGGATAAAGCGGGTGTATCTGCGGACAGCGAAGAAGGCGAGCTGATCTCCACAATCGCGATTGCCACCAGCTCTATTGTAACGGTTATCATCATAGCGGTTGGTGTGTTCCTGATCGCTGTATCTGGATTTGGCAACCTGCTGGCCAGCCATGCCCTGGCTCCGGCATTCAACAACATCATGCCGGCCTTGTTTGGGGCCTTAGGTGTCGTTTTTATCGCTAAAGACTGGAAGACCGCTGTTGCGCCGGCGGTTGTCTCACTCCTCTTCTTCATCTTCGGCGGCGCCGCTGCCAGGACGGTAGGGTCATTGTTTGTAACGATATCTGTTGTGATCGCCATCGCTGTTGCCCGCATCCTCTATAAAAAAGGTGCATATAAAACAAACTGACCCGTTGTCGCCTGTCAACAAAGCAGCCTAAAAGCTTTCCGTCAACAGGAGGTTATCCCATGACCGATTTGTTCTGGATCATCCCTGTGGTAGCCATAAGTGTGCCGGCGATCATCGTGATCATCCGCACACTGGCGTTTCACCCGGTCAGGAGACAGCCCATAGCCCCGGCTGCGCCGGCCTTCGATCAAAGCAAAGCTGCTCATGATCTGCAGCAGATGTTGCGCTGCGCGACGGTATCCAGTGATGATCCCCACCGCGAAGATAAAGCTGAGTTTGAGCGGTTTTCCTGTTTGCTGCAGGAGCTGTTCCCTTTGGTGCACAAAACCTGCCCTTGTGTGCACACAGGATATCATGGTTTTCTATACCATTGGCCAGGCATACGATCCGATCAGCCGACTGTGCTCATGGCACATTATGATGTGGTGCCAGCTGATGCTGAACAGTGGGAACATCCACCTTTTTCCGGGGAGATTGTTAACGAAGAACTCTGGGGCAGGGGCGCTCTGGACACGAAATTGACTGTTAACGCTTTATTTCAGGCAGCAGAAACCATGATTGCCCGGGGCTTTCAGCCGCAGCAGGACATCTGGCTGGCCCTGGCCGGCAATGAAGAAGTCTCTGGTGAAGACGCTCCGTCAGCAGTCGCGTGGTTCAAGGACCAGGGTATTCGACCGGTGCTCGTTCTCGATGAAGGGGGCGCTGTCGTTGAGGGGATTTTTCCGGGCGTTCGACAACCATGCGCTGTCATCGGAACTGCAGAAAAAGGCATGATGCATTTTGAGATGACCGCCCTTTCCCTGGGGGGGCATGCATCTGCCCCACCACCACGTTCCAGTCTGGGCCGCTTGTCACAAGCTTGTCTGCGGGTGGAAAATACACCATTCAAGCGTCATCTGACACCACCAGTCGCCGGCATGTTCCGTACGCTTGGCCGGCATTCCTCCTTAGTTTACCGTATGATTTTTGCCAATCTATGGCTGTTTGCCGGCCTGCTGGACCTGATCTGTAAAAAACGGGGTGGAGAACTGAACGCACTGTTGCGCACCACCGTAGCCTGGACGCAAGCTGAAGGGTCATCGCAAACCAATGTGATGCCGCCGAGAGCGAGCATGAGCGCCAACCTGCGCCTCAACAGCAAAGACACCTGCACAGGTGTTCTGGCTGAATTGAAAAAAATCGTTCATGATCCTCTTTTGCAGCTCCGCAGCGTTTCCTGCCATGAGCCTTCACCGGTATCACCGGCAGAAGGCGCCGGCTGGCAGAAAATCACCCAGGCGGTTGAGGCTGTGTGGCCCGAAGCCCTGATCAGCCCCTACCTGATGATTGCCTGTTCAGACGCACGCCATTATTGCCGCATCTGCGACCATGTCTATCGCTTTTCAGCCATGGCCATCAGCAACGAGCTGCGTCAGACCATCCATGGCAACGATGAACGGGTTCCGCTAACCGTCATCAACCAGGCAGTCGCGTTCTATCTGGAGCTGATCACCCGTAGCTGACTGCCCGGCAAGCCCCGTATCGTGACAGGCGGATTTGCCACTTCTTCCCGGGTCATCTATAATAAATCCAGCAAATCAGGAAGGTATCGAGCATGTTATCGTCACGAGTCAGCCTGCAACCGGAAATCACCCGGGAGGAAGCCTGGAAACTGGTTTACTGGTTACAGGACAATGAGGTCCGTCAGTATCTGAGCGACACGCAGGATGTATCTTTCAGCCTCATGCGTGTGCTGGAAAGAGTCAATCTGCCAGTTCTCACCCATCTTTTCAATCAGAATGGCCGTTTTTTCATGATTTACACCAACAGTGCCCAAGCTGTTGGTTTTATTCGCCTGCTTATCGGCGAATTGGAAACAGAAATTGTGCTGGTTATCGGCGAAAAACAACAATGGGGCTGTTCCCTTGGTTCAAGCGCCCTGAACGAAGCCCTGCAAATTGCCTTTTATGAGTTGCGCACGCCACGGGTCATAGCTAGGATTAAGCGCAGCAACATACGCTCCTTACGTGCTTTTGTACGAGCCGGATTCAAACCGGACCATGATACGCCGGCGTTCTTTTGTCTGGTGTTGACCATGGATGACTTTTTAAGTCAGCCTGTCAGAAAACAGGCGGATCGCCGCAACATACTCCTGACGGAACTCGATCGTTACCGTCTGGCAAGCTGGATCAACCATCATTTCCCGGATCACTTCAGCCTTAATTGGGCGACCCGGGGTTTGAGCCATGA
>JAAYLM010000244.1 GCA_012521915.1 Oscillospiraceae bacterium
ACCTAAATTCCCGAAAAGTGTAACGATACTGTAACCCTAAAACCCAGTAATAGCAGTACTTAGAGCCATATTTCACTTGTCCATATCCTCGTTACATGTTACAATAGAGTAACGAGGAACTGGAGGAACGAATCATGGCAACCACCGTGCGGCAGACCAATAAATCGACTGGTATCACCTATGTTTATGAATCGATTTCCTACTGGGACAAGACCAAGCAGCAGTCCCGGGCCAAGCGAGTTTGCATCGGAAAAGTCGATCCTGAGACTGGAAACGTCGTTCCGACCCGCAAGACCAAATCCAGATCCGTTCTGCCAGAGCCCTCGACGAAGCCCGGACCGGTGCCGACCACTCAGACGGCCAGATTCTTCGGCGGAGCCACGTACCTTTTTGACGAGATTGGCAGGAACCTGGGCATTACATCCGACCTGAAACATTGCTTCCCTGAATTCTACCGACAGATTTTATCCGTTGCCTATTACCTTATTCTGGAAGATAACAATCCGCTGAGCCGATTCCCCAAGTGGGCTACGCTGCACAAACACCCGTTCGGACGAGATATCTCCTCGCAAAGAAGCAGCGAATTGTTTGCCGCGATCACGGAAGAAGCGCGCACCCGGTTCTTTGAGCGACAAGGCAAGCGACGGGTGGAAAAAGAGTATTGGGCGTATGACATCACCTCTATTTCGAGCTATTCCAACACCCTGGCCCAGGTCAAGTATGGTTTGAACAAAGATCATGACCCGCTGGCCCAGATCAATCTGGCACTTCTTTATGGACAGGAGTCCGGGCTGCCCTTTTACTATCGCAAGCTCGCCGGCAATATCCCGGATGTCAAAACCGTCCGCAACCTGCTGGCGGATCTGGATTATCTTGGCTGCCAGAAGATCAAACTGGTCATGGACCGGGGATTTTACAGCGAAGAGAACGTCAATGCCCTGTTTCGGGACCATTTGAAGTTCATCATGGCGACCAAGTTGAATTTGACTTATGTCAAACAGGAACTGAATAAGGTCCGGACCACGATTCGCAACTGGGAAAACTATGACCAGCGATATGAGCTGTACGCCCAAACGGCAACTATTATTTGGAAATACAAGCAGGAGCGGCCGAACAAGGGCGACCAGATCAAGCAGGAACGCAGGATGTACCTTCATCTGTTTTTCAACAGCGAGAAGGCGGTAGAGGATGAAAAGAAGCATAACCTGTTGCTGATTCGCCTGCAGCAGGAACTGGAAAGCGGCAAACCCAAGCCCGAATACGACGAGGACTACAAAAAGTATTTCGAAGTCACCAAGACGCCGGTCCGTGGAACCAAGATCACCCCCAAACAGGAAGCCATTGACGAGGCCAAAAAGAATTATGGGTATTTCGCGTTGATCAGCAATGATATCAAGGATCCTATCCGGGCCCTGGAGATCTACCGCAACAAGGATCTGGTGGAAAAGGCTTTTGGCAACCTCAAGGAACGGCTCAATCTGCGCAGGACCCTGGTTTCGTCCGAGCAAAGTCTCGATGGCAAGCTTTTCGTCGAGTTTATCGCTCTGATCTACCTGTCCTATATCAAGAAAAAGATGCAGGATGCCGATCTGTTCAAGAAATACACATTGCAGGGGCTGATGGACGAATTTGATGTCATCGAATGTTTTGAGCAGAAAGGCAAGGACAATCGGTGGGGCGAGATGACCAAAAAGCAGATCGAGCTGTTCACCTTGATGGGGGTCGATCCGCCCTCGTTACATGTTTCGGGAATCTAGGTTACAAGCACTCATCAATCACCTTCCTAAACCGTAGGTCGTTGGTTCGAATCCAATCGGGATCACCAAGCAAAAAAGCAGCCAAAGGCTGCTTTTTTGCAACCGGCGCAGGAGTCAGCTCAGCGGACTTCGAGAGCCGGCTATCCATCGCAGCCGTAAGCTGCTTTTTTGCAACCAGCGCAGGAGTCAGCTCAGCGGACTTCGGGAGCCGGCCATCCGATCTTTGCCGCAACGTCCTATTTGCAGTACTTTCCGGTTTGTTGAGCAAATCCTAATTAGAATATTTGCCCCGTAACTATAGATTATTACACGATACAAGCGCACAGCCCGGGATAAATACCCCCGAAGCATCGACCGCGTCCAACTGCAAATTTACAGGATTTGCATACTTTGCGGCGATTTCAACCAGTGCCGCAGTCTTGCCCGACGCCGAGAAATAAGCATTCGGGTATGCGTTCATCAGATTAACAAGCCCGCTTACACGCTTTGCATCGTCTGCGATATTGTAGGTGTGATAGTACTCTATACCCATATCCTCGGTGTTTTTCGGACATTCACCTAATTTTATTGTGGTTTTACCGTTTTGGGCATCTATTTCGGTAACAATGTATGAGATGTCAAGGCAATAGTCGCGGTCGAGTGCGTATACTCTGCGTGCGATTTTAGCCTTTTCCTCATCGCTCAGCTTTGCGAGGTTGCTTTTTATAATACCCTTTGCGACTTCAAACAGCTCTGCCTCATCCTTTATCTTACCGATATAATCCGGAATACCGCCGATAGTTAGCGACAGAATGTCAACCTCAATGTCAACTTCACCGTCGTATGGGTCGGTGATACCGAACGCCTTACAGAAGAATTTATAAACCTGCTCACGGGTGCACTTTTCATAACAATGGGGCGCACTACGGTAATAAGGCACAAATCTGTCCTCGGCATGATACAAAGCGTAAATCTTTTTCATCGCCGGAAATTCGATCTCCTGTGAATGGACCGTCCAGTCGCCGTCGCTTGCAGCCATGAAGAGATAACGAGGCGCTGTCATCATGGTGTAATCGACGTTGCAATAATCAGTGCGCAGGAAGGTGATATTCTCGCAGATACATCCGCCCTGCATCTTAACAGAAGACATATTTATTGGCGCGGATGCCATAATCCGCTTGTCGTATGCGGTCAGGAAGTAGGTCTGAGTACCACCGCCAGAGCAGCCTGTGCAGCCTATTCTGACCTTGTCGACATATGGCAGCGACTCAACGAAATCGAGCGCTTTAATGCTGTTGTTGAACTGGAGTGAAAAACGGCCGTAGTTGTACTTTTCGTATTCGTGATTGTAACCGTTGTGCGGAATCTGGTTGGTATCATTGTAACCAATCATATCGTAAACAAACGCAACTATTCCGCGGAGTGCGAAATTGGCATATCTGGTCGGCAACATACCGCGCTCCTGCATATCGATTCTGCCCTTGGTCCAGTGACCGTGAGGCTGAAGTACTGCCGGATATTTTTTAGAGATGTCCTTCGGGCGGTAGATGTTGCCTGCAAGGTAAAACCCTGGAAGTGTTTGAACAACTACGGTCTCGATCACAAATCCATCGTATTCCTTTGCCGGATAGATATGCGCGTCAAGTGGCGCGTCGTGCTTAAGCAGTTCAATGGATGTCGCAAATTTGAGGTTATTTAAAAGCTCGGACTTTATACCTTCCCATTCCTCAAGTGTTTTCGGAGCGACCGGGGTCATCATATCATTTAAATTGCGGATTCTCATGGTTATCTTTCCCCTCAAATATTATTAAATGATTCAATTTTCTAAATTATTTTAATTTAATTAAAGTTCAAATCATCGAACATTAATCATCGCACATTATATTATGCCTGACAATTTTCCCGGCTCCACCCTGTTCACCGAAATCTATCTCATGTATGTAAGCTTCCAAATCGTCGCAAACTTCCCCGTTGATCATTACATTTTCCGTATAGACATTTTCCACCGTACAGCTGATATACGGATCAAAGATCTCATAGCCACCGGCCTCACAGGATTTGGGGCCGACGCACATAAAAAATGCCATAGGCCATCTGTCTCTGTCAACGCAGAGATTGATATTTCTGAATGAGATATTTTTCAGGTTGGCTCCCAGCTCAAATCCGGCAAAGCTCCCTTTTTGCGCGTCTGAATTCATATACACGGGAAGCTTATCGATAGGGGCGTCCAGCGCAATCTCTATGTCCTCAAAGAAAAGATTTTCCCCGCTTCCCACCGCGCCCGGCTCCGGAGCTTCCCCTATCAGATACCGCGGCGTCTGAAAATACAGCTTAAAGGTTTTGATGCCTTTAACCTTCCGAACGATCAGGTTTTGAATGGAGCAGTCCACCGAAAGACCATCCTCGTAATAGTAGACTGCCGGCAAGATCCGCATGGCCTTGTACCTACC
>JAAYLM010000245.1 GCA_012521915.1 Oscillospiraceae bacterium
CACAGGATCTGGTGATCACCGATGAAGCGGATACCTTTGACTTCAGCTTCACCGGCCTGGCGAAGTTCGACAGTGAAGGCGCCGCCTACGCCTACACGGTGGGTGAAGCCGATGAAGACGTGCCTGCCGGCTATGCCAGGACACAGAGCGGCAACACCATCACCAACACACTGACTGGAGAACCAGGTCTGGCCATAAGCAAGATGGTTGCCAACCTGACCAATGATTCACCTCCGGCAAAATTGGTTGCCGCCCTGGTTGATGAAGTCGTGCAGTATTCCGTTTTGGTAACGAATACAGGAAACATCACCTTGACAGATGTTATTTTAACCGATGATCAAGCCATGATAGGTGGCACAGCAAATATTACCGGATCAGGTGAAGTGACCTGGCTGGAAAGCGCAGAAGGTCTTGCCATGATTAACCTTGGTGACATGGAACCAGGTGATGTCATTGAGATTATCTATGATTATGTTATCGTTTCAGACGATCTTGACCGGGAGGTTATCATCAACACCGCTACTGCCCGCACCATCCTGCAACAGACACCACAAGCCCAATCGCCTTTGGTCATGCTGACTGCTATGCCTGTGTTCACAATGATGGCTTTGCAGGCGGTGGCAGCAGAGTCGCCGCTGGAGATTCTGGAAGTATCCGACGCTGCTTTGGTTACAGTCTCTGAAACCACGCTGGCCATGGCAGATATTTCACTGACCAAACAAGTGGAAAACCTGACCCAGGGTGGTTCTCCGGCGGGTTTGGCAGGTGGTGTCCCTGGCGATGCGTTTCGTTATACGCTGGTGGTTACCAACACAGGATCAGCCCATCTCAGTGAAATTCACCTGTCTGATGATCGGGCCGTTGCGGATACCGCCGTGCAGAATATCACTGCAGGTACGGCGTTGAGCTGGCTGGCCGATGGCAACAAACCTGTTTACCTCGACCTGGGGGATCTGGCGCCTGGTGAACAGATCACCTTAACCTATATTTACACCACCAGTGCTGAAGACGCTGACCAGGCCTTGCAAAATACCGCATTTGTACAGGGTGTTGTGACCGAGACTCTGGAACTTGAGAATCCGACCCTGGTTACTGATGAGGCGGTTGCCATGATTGCTGTTGACTTTATCCCGCTGACAGGCGAAATCAGTACAACGGCAGGTGCTGCCGCCGGCGCTTTACTGCTGGTGACGGCTCTGGTCCTCTACCTGATGCGTCGCCGCTATCGGCAAACGGAGAGCATAACTGACTGATCTTGTTGTATCGCAACTGATACTGGACTGCTCTGGCGCAGGGCAGGAGGGAGACCGGAAACGGTCTCCCTTTTTGCTGATCAGCATCTATGTATACAATATTTTGTGCTTTTAAATATTGACTTACACTATATGTATGACTTATGATAAAGAAACAAATTATCACATAGAACAATAAGGCAACGGATATGATGCTGGTTACAGTATCCAGACTGTACCTGCTGTTTGTTGTCCCATTTATAGCAGAACCAGGGAGGAAGCGTTTATGAAACAATTAACTGAACAGATCCAGCGATATTTCACCAAGGTGCTGGAAGACAATCCGGATCTGACTGTTTATGATTTGTTTGACTGGGAAAAACGTGATGTCGTGATCATTGATCACAAAACTGGACGAAAACTGACAGATATGAAAGATTTGGAGTTTCCAGCCCATTATTCGCAGAATGCTTGCGATATCATAGCCTCGAAATATTTCCGCAAAGCCGGTGTGCCAACTGAAACCGGTGCAGAAAACAGCATGAAGCAAGTCGCGCATCGCTTGGTTAATTTTTGGGTTTCCGCGCTTGTTGATGAAGGCATGGTGACCGAAGGTAAAAGAAAGATCCTCTATGATGAACTGGTTTATGCCCTGATTAACCAGATGTTCGCACCCAACTCCCCACAATGGTTTAATACAGGATTGAAGCAAAGTTATGGGATCAGCGGTGGGCAGAATGGTTATTATTACTACGATGAAAAATCCGGTCAACTTGTCGAAACGGAAGATGATTATACCCGGACCCAAGCATCAGCTTGTTTCATCCTCTCTATTGAAGACAAGCTGCTGGGGCCACACTCCATCTCTGAAGAATATGTGACGGAAACACGTTTGTTCAAAGGCGGTTCCGGCACCGGAACGAATTTTTCCGCGATCCGCGCTGAAGGCGAAGGCCTTTCCGGCGGTGGTGCGTCTTCCGGGCTTATGAGCTTTTTGAAAGGGCTTGATCGCAACGCAGGCGCCATCAAGTCCGGCGGAACGACCAGACGTGCGGCAAAAATGTGCAGCCTGGATATTGACCATCCGGAGATCGAATCTTTTATCCTTTGGAAAGCCCGTGAAGAAGACAAAGTGCGTGCTCTGGCCAAAATGGGCTATGATGCCGATATGGACGGCGAGGCCTACCAGACCGTATCCGGCCAGAACAGCAACAATTCTGTCCAGTTCACACATGCGTTTATGGAAAAAGTTGCTGCTCTTGGCCACGAACCAGATGCCTCGATCATGTTGCGCGGCCGCAAGGATGAACGTGTCAACAGGGAGGTCAGGGTTGATCACCTTTGGCAGATCTTTAATGAGTCTGCCTGGAAGTGTGCGGATCCGGCACCGCAGTTCAGCGACACCTTTAATGAGTGGCATACGTGTCCTGCCGGAGAAGACGGTCAAGTTGGCGCCCGGTACAATCGAATCAACGCGACAAACCCCTGTGGTGAATATGCTTTCCTGGATGACACCAGTTGCAACCTTGCTTCCATAAATCTTCTCCGCTTCTATAACGAGCAGAAGAAATCCTTTGACCTGGCCGGCTATCGCCATATGATCTTGCTTGCCCAGTTGGTTCTTGAAGCCTCTATTCACTGGGGCCAATTTCCCACGATGGATATCGCCCGCAAAACATGGCTGTTTCGCACCACCGGACTTGGTGTTGCCAATCTGGCTGCATTGCTTATGGCTATGGCTTTGCCCTATGACTCCGATGACGCACGGACTGTGGCGGCTGCGCTGGTCGGTATCCTGACAGGACGCAGTTATGCGGTTTCGGCTCTGATGGCAGCAACTGTTGGCCCTTTCGCAAAGTACGAGCTGAACAAACCCTATATGCTCCGTGTGATACGCAACCACGCGCGGATCGCAGGTGCACGACAAGATGAGCTGGAACAACTGACCTGCCGGCCGCAGTTCGTTGATCATGAACGTTTGCGCGCGCTGCAGATGGACACCTTGTCTGAGCACCTGATCTCAGATTGGCAGATGGCTTACGAGCTGGGGGATATGTATGGGTACCGCAACGCACAGGTGAGTGTGCTGGCGCCGACCGGCACCATCTCATTTGCCATGGATTGCGCATCAACCAGCATCGAACCATTTTTCTCACACATGGGCTATAAGAAGCTGGCAGGCGGCGGATACATGAAACTCGCCAATCCAATGATTGGTGTTGCCCTGCGTCGACTCGGCTATCAGCAAGAAGAGATCGACAGCATTATTGAATATGTTATCCGGGAGAAAGACGATGTGCTGGTGGATGGCAAGATCGAGGGCGCACCTGGTCTCAACGAGGAGCATTTGCCTGTGTTTGACACGGCAAACCAGTGTGGCAGCGGCTCACGCTACATCCATTATCGCGGCCATGTGCTGATGGTTGCGGCTTTATCACCGCTGCTGTCCGGTGCCATATCCAAGACAGTCAATCTGCCGCGTGAGGCCAGTATTGACGACTTTAAGGCTGTAGTGATCGATGCCTGGAAACTGGGTGTCAAAGGCATTACACTGTACCGCGACGGATCCAAATTCGCCCAACCCCTAAACATTCGTCTGGATGGCGAAGAAACGGATTTTGATCTGGAAAACCTGACTTATGCATCACTGCTGGATTATGCCAGAAAAGCACAACAGAAGCAGAGTGAGTTTGAGCATGAGGCAACAGCGGATCACCTCTCCCGCAGGGATAAACCGGTAGGCATCCGCTCCGGCCACACGCATCCGGCGCAGATTGACGATGTCAAGATCTACACCACCGTCAATCGTAACAGCCGTGGCGAAATTTCGGAAATTTATATCACAACCGATCGCGAAGGCACGTTGATCATGGGGCTGCTCAACTCACTGTCCAAAACAATTTCTGTGATGCTGCAGTACCATATCCCGCCTCAGAACATATCTAAAATGCTGCGCGGGCAGAAGTATGAACCGTATGGGTTTGTCACCCGCCATCCATACATTAAATATTGCACATCCATTTCTGATCTGATCAGCAAGATTATCGATATCGAGTTGGGTGATTTCAGCCGCTGCCAAGTCAAACCACCGGACCCTGAAGCAAAGGCTGCGCCTGATGGAAACATGGTGCCGGTAACCGCGGAAAATGAGAAAAATGCCTCTTTCCCACTTCTGCCGGATCATGAATACGCAACTGGCACACAAGGTGAGCCGCGTGTCAACGGAAAACTGCCGACAAGTGAACCACCGGTTCACGAAAAAGCCCTCGATGCCGCGCGTAAAGGTGAACGTCTGCATGACGGATCAATCTGCCCGAACTGTGCCAGTACCCGTATGGTTCGCAACGGCACGTGTAAAGTCTGCCTCGACTGCGGAACAACAACCGGTTGTTCCTGATTTCCTGACAGCGGATCGGCGCGGGCTATAAAAAATGATTGCCCCGCGGTGGCTCTGCCTCTATAATACTTTTGTGCAGAAAAGCTATACAACGATGACTCCAGCCGCTTCAGGCATACATACGGGAGGTTTCAGTGAACAATCAGATGAAGGCAGGTCTGGTTCATCTTTATTGCGGGGAAGGCAAAGGGAAAACAACCGCTTCCATGGGGCTGATCGCCAGAGCGCTGGGGCATCAGTATCGTGTTTTACTGGTTCAGTTTCTCAAAGACGGGAACTCTGGAGAACTGGTGTCCTTGCGTCGTTTACCAGGCTTTGATGTACTGGCCGGCCAGATTACGGGGAAGTTCTCAATCGCGATGACCAGTGAAGAAAAAGAAGCGACACGCGCGTTGCACCTCAGTTTTTTTCATGACGCTATAAAGCGGGTAGAGGAAGCACAAGTCGACATGCTGGTGCTTGATGAGGTTCTAGGTGCGATCGAATGCAACATGATGGATGAAAATGAGCTGCTGGCGTTCCTTGACGCCAGACCGCCTTCTCTTGAGGTTGTGCTTACCGGCCGTCATGCGACAACGCAAGTGATGGCACGTGCTGACTATATCTCCCGGATTGAATGTGTGCGCCATCCCTATGAACGTGGTGTATTGGCCCGCGCCGGTATTGAGTATTAAGCGCGTCCGGACTGCAGTATTCAGCAAGGAAGTGAAAAACATGCAAGCACACCTGATTCTTGAAGATGGTACCGTTATAAACGGCAAGGCGTTCGGTTCCTGCTGCGATGTCTTTTGTGAAGTCGTCTTTAACACTGGTTTGACAGGCTACCTGGAGCTGTTGACTGACGCGTCCTATGCTGGTCAGGGAATCATTATGAGCACGCCGATTGTCGGCAACTATGGTGTTTTTCTTGATCAGGCCGAATCTGATAGGCCCTGGGCTTCAGCCCTCATCGTTAGAGACCTGACCCATATGGTTGCTGACGAGCGGGCTGCTGAAGACCTGGATGCTTATATGGGACGTAACGATGTGGCAGGTCTTTCCGGTGTGGATACCAGGGCATTGATCTTGCTGCTGCGCGAAAAAGGGACGATGAACGGACTGCTGACCACAGTCATGCCCGCAGATATGCCGGCCTGCCTGGCCAGTATACGTGCGTTCAGCAACCGTAATCCGGTCCGGCGGGTCAGCCGCAGCGAAATAAAGCATTTCCCCTCCGGTACGGATGGCCATCCAACGCAACCGGAAGGATCAGAAAGCAATCCTGCTCAGCCTTCCTTTTTAGTGCAAGCCACAAAGGCGGTTCAGGTGAAAAAGCACATCGCCATGCTTGATTTTGGTCTCAAGCAGAGTATCATCCGCAACCTGACCAGGCGTGGCTGCCCGGTGACGGCCTATCCCTGGGATACGCCGGCTGAGGTTATTCTGGCAGATTATCCCGACGGTCTTGTTTTATCGAATGGACCTGGTGATCCGGAAGATTGCCGCATGATCCTGCCGCAGATCCGCAAGCTTGTTGAAAGCGGGAAACCGATCATGGCAATTTGCATGGGTCACCAGCTGCTGGCTCTGGCGCACGGGGCAAAGACCCGCAAGCTGAAATACGGACACCGCGGAGTCAATCACCCCGTACAGGAACTGGCAACAGGACGTGTGACGATAACGTCGCAAAACCATGGCTATGTGGTTATCGAAGATCATTTGCCGCAAGAGGCCGTATCGGTCAGCCATATCCATCTCAATGACGGTTCGGTTGAAGGTCTGTATTATCATGACAAGCCCATTATCAGTGTTCAGTTTCATCCGGAGGGTGCACCTGGACCTGAGGATTCAGCATATTTGTTTGACCGGTTCATCGCGATGATGGCCGGTGCAGAAATAAAGGATCTTACTTAAGATGGCGCCGTTATTTGCTCGTGCAGCCGGTTTGCCCAGACGTTTGCGTTATCATCTGGCTATGACCACCGGCCGAATGACCGGCTGGTTTTTACGCCTTCTGGGGCGCGGTGCAACAGCCATGCCGGGGAAGCTGGCCTTGACGCTGGCTCCGGATCTTCTGGCGGCTTTGACCGCTGGCCGCCAGGTTTTTCTCGTGACAGGGACAAACGGCAAAACAACAACCGTGCGCATGCTGTGCCAGATCTTGCAGGAACAAGGCTATACCGTGGTTACGAACCCCTCAGGAGCCAATCTTGATTCTGGTTTGACCACGACGATACTGCTCAATCTGCGTTCGATGAAAAAGGCCTTGGCTGCAGGAGAGAAAATGGCTTTTGTCTTTGAAATTGACGAAGCTTTTTTTGCCAGACTGGCCAGTCAGTTAAATCCGGATATTTGCGTGGTTACTAATTTTTTCCGTGACCAGCTGGACCGTTTCGGCGAATTACGCCATACCCGCGATCTGATTGCCCGCGGATTAGCCGGGAGTCAGGCGAAAGCTGTACTTTGTGCTGATGATTCGCTTTGCGCGTCTCTGGGCAGGGATCATAGCCAGCCGACCGCTTACTTCGGCATGGCTGCCAGCAGCATGTCCCGATCAGCTGACAATGCTGTTCTGGAGTCTCCATTCTGTTCCTTTTGTGGCACGCGCTATCAGCATGAGCGACTGGCATATGGTCATTTGGGCGTTTATGCCTGCCCAAACTGCGGCTACAAAAGGCCGCAACCTGATTTGTGTTTTATACCCAGCGTCTTAACAGAGCACAACAGTGAACTTGAATGCGTCTATGACGGATCATCAGTTCACCTGACTTGCCCTGTGCCTGGCCTTTACAATGCATATAATGCGGCAGCCGCTCTGCTGGCGGCCTTAATGGCCGGCCTGCCCCTGATTGATTCCGCACAGGCGCTTGAGCACACCGATGCAGCGTTTGGCCGTATGGAACGGTTTAATGTCGGTGATAAAGCTGTCTGCCTGATCCTGGTGAAAAATCCCGTAGGAATGGAACGAGCCCTCGATTTTGTTAACAGCGCTACCGATGTCGGTCAGATTATGCTGCTGCTGAATGCCAATGATCCGGATGGACGTGATGTTTCCTGGATCTGGGATGTTCATTTTGAAGAAAACATGCTACCGGGGCGAATCGGCGTTTCCGGCATGCGCCGCCACGACTTGGCATTGCGCCTTTATTACGCAGGGAAAAAGCCCGGAGAATTGATGGTTGAGGCAGATGCCCTGAACTTGTTTGACCAGATGCTCTCATCTTGTCCTGACGGCAGATGCCTTTATCTCCTGCCCAACTATACCGCGATGCTTACTTTACGGGCCGGTCTGGTTAAGCGATATCATCTGCGGGATTTCTGGCGGTAGTCCCCTGACTGCTGATGACAGGCTGAAACCACAGCCTATTGATAAACCGGAGGCGGATATGAAACTGCGTATTGCCCATCTGTATCCCGATCTGCTGAATTTGTACGGCGACCGGGGCAATCTGTTAGCGTTGCAGCGCCGTTGCCAGTGGCGCCAGATTGAATGTGACATCATCCCGCTGAGTCTGGGCGACGCTTTTATGGCGGACCAGTATGATCTGGTATTCATTGGCGGTGGTCAGGATCATGAACAGGATCTGCTCCATGATGATCTGGTCAAGGCAAAAGCCCCGCTAATCCGGCAGGCTGTGTCGGATGGCCTGGTTTTTCTCTGCGTTTGCGGAGGGTTTCAGATGATGGGGCAATACTATGAAGATCAGAATGGCCATCGCATAAGCGGTATCGGTGCGCTGGACCACTGGACGACAGCGCGTTCAGACCGCCTCATAGGCGATCTGATCTGCAGCAGCGACGTCCTGGCGGAGCAGGGTCGTGATCCAATCCTTGTCGGGTTTGAGAACCATTCAGGCCGAACCTGGCTTGGTCCGGCAGTCCGTCCTTTGGGTACGGTCGTGAGAGGAAGGGGGAACAATGGTCAGGATCAAACGGAAGGTGCAATATTCAATAATGTATATTGCACATACGCGCATGGCAGCTTTTTGCCAAAAAATCCTGAAATGACCGATATGCTTATAGAAAAAGCTTTAAAAAGGCGTTATTCATCCTTTGAAAAACTCGCTAAAATAGACAATATTTTTGAAAATAATGCAAGAGAATATATATTATCTTGCAAATAATGACTTGACAAAGCATCAAAAGTCGGCGTAAAATGAGTCGTTGAATCGACACTGAGGTTCCGCTTTCCATCGGATGACCTGTTTCATATAGATTTTTCTGGGAGGAAAAACATGGCACGATATACAAAAGCAGATATCATACGGATGGTTGAAGAACAGGATGTCCGCTTTATCCGTCTACAGTTCACCGATATTTTCGGCATTGTGAAGAATGTCGCCATAACGCCCAGCCAACTGGATAAAGCTCTGGCCAATGAGTGTATGTTTGACGGCTCATCCATTGAAGGTTTTGCCCGTATCGAAGAATCTGACATGAAGTTGTATCCTGATCTGGATACCTTCGTTGTTTTTCCCTGGCGGCCTCAGCAAGGCAAAGTTGCCCGCCTGATCTGCGATGTCTACACGACAGACGGTAAACCTTTCGCCGGAGATCCCAGGCATGTCCTGCGACGCGTGATTGATGAAGCACGGGATATGGGCTATGACTTCTATGTCGGTCCGGAATGCGAGTTTTTCCTGTTTCTAAATGATGAACAGGGTAAACCGACCGCGATCAGTTACGATCAAGGTGGCTACTTCGATCTGGAGCCTATCGGTCAGGGAGAAGATGTCCGCAGAGAAATCGTATTGGCCCTGGAAGACCTGGGTTTTGAGATTGAAGCATCCCATCATGAATGTGCTCCGGGGCAGCACGAGATTGATTTCCGTTTTGATGAGGCCATGATAACGGCTGACAACATACAGACCTTCAAAATGGCTGTGCGGTCCATTGCCCGTCGCTATGGCATGCATGCCACCTTTATGCCCAAACCGATCGCCGGCATCAGCGGTTCAGGCATGCATACCAATATGTCACTCTTCAAAGATGGCCAGAACGTTTTCTATGATGCAGAGCAGCAAGACGGGCTATCCTTGATCGCAAAAAATTTCATTGCAGGGCTGATCAACCATATCCGCGGCTTATGTGCTGTCACCAACCCACTGGTTAATTCTTATAAACGCCTGGTACCTGGCTATGAAGCCCCCTGCTACATCGCCTGGTCCAACCGGAACAGAAGTCCCCTTATCCGCATTCCCAATTCCCGCGGAAGGGGAACGCGGATTGAGTTGCGTAACCCGGATCCTTCCTGCAATCCCTACCTGGAACTGGCCTTGTGTCTGGCAGCCGGGCTGGCAGGCATAAAAAAGAACCTGCAGCCACCACCGCCAACCGATGTCAATATATATGCGCTGTCTCCCGCTGATCGTAAAACACTTAACATAGACAGTTTACCAGAGAGTCTTGCGGAAGCACTCGATGAAATGGAGCGCGATCAGCTTGTTGGAACGGTGTTGGGACCACACATTATGCAGAAATATCTGGAAGCCAAGCGGCAAGAATGGGACGAGTACCGCGTCACCGTTTCTCCCTGTGAACTTGACGCCTATTTGCGCAAGTATTAGAAGATGGAAAACAAACGATTATATTTTACAAAAATGCACGGGATCGGCAACGACTACATCTACATTGATGCCACCCAACAGGTTCCGGACGATCTGCCTAACCTGGCTAAACGATTGAGTGACCGTCACTTTGGCATCGGTTCCGATGGCCTGGTGCTGATTCGTTCCACCCGGGATGCTGACTTTTTTATGGATATGTACAATCAGGATGGTTCGCCTGGCCTGATGTGCGGCAATGCGATCCGTTGCGTGGCTAAATATGTTTTTGAACGTGGACTGACCAGCAAGAAAAACCTGGTGATTGACACACTAAGTGGTTCTAAAACGGTCGAATTGCAGCTGACGGATCATTGCGTCAGCCTGGTCAGTGTTAATATGGGTGTGCCGATCCTCGATCCGGCACGTATCCCTGTCCGCTGGCAAGACAGGCGTATGATTGACGAGCCTATCGCCCTTGCCGGCAAACTATATCCGCTGACTTGTGTTTCCATGGGCAACCCTCATGCGGTGACCTTTGTCAATGATATCGACCAGCTGGATCTGCCGCGTATTGGTCCTGCATTTGAGCATCACTCGCTTTTTCCAGAGCGGGTCAACACGGAATTTGTACACGTTATCGACCGGCAGACTTTGCGCATGCGGGTTTGGGAACGCGGTGCAGGCGAAACCCTGGCTTGTGGAACCGGGGCTTGCGCCGCCCTGGTCGCGGCTGTTTTGACCGACCGGGCAGACCGCAGGGCCACCGTCCGTCTGAGCGGTGGTGATCTGCGGATTGAATGGGACAAAAAAACGGATGAGGTTTGCATGACCGGTCCAGCGGCGTTTGTTTTTGATGGTTGGATAGATATGGGACAGGAGACGTTGCATGCTGCAAGTGAACAATAACTACCTTAAGCTTCCGGGCCAATACCTTTTTTCGGAAATCGCCCGGCGGGTAGAATGTTTCAAAACGCAACATCCTGATATACCCTTGATTTCCCTTGGCATTGGCGATGTGACGCAGCCGCTGGCTCCAGCTGTTATCGAGGCGAGGCAGCGGGCTGTTGCTGAACAGGCAGATGCAGCAAGTTTTCATGGTTACGGACCGGAACAGGGTTATGCTTTCCTGCGCGAGGCAATTGTCACAGGCCATTATGCCAGGTATAACGTCCGTGTTGCTGCAGACGAGATTTTTGTTGGTGATGGCGCCAAAAGTGATCTTGGCAATATCGGTGAGATTTTTGCTGCGGATGCCCGGGTCGCTGTCTGTGATCCGGTGTATCCTGTCTATCTGGACACAAACGCCATGGCTGGACGGGCAGGTATCTATAGCCCAGACGGCCGCTGGGACAAGCTGCTTTATCTTCCGTGTACAGAAGACAACGGCTTTTGTCCAGATCCGCCCGGTCCGCATGATCCTGTACCGGAGTTGATCTATCTATGTTTCCCCAATAATCCGACAGGATCAGTCATCTCAGCCAACCAGTTGCGTGCCTGGGTTGATTATGCCAATGACCATGGGTCGGTTATCCTTTATGATGCGGCCTATGAAGCTTACATGACCCAGGATTACCCCCACAGCATCTTTGAGATTGCCGGCGCCCGCACCTGTGCCATAGAATTCTGCAGCTTTTCCAAACTTGCGGGCTTTACCGGCATACGGCTGGGTTTCACGGTTATTCCCCGTGAACTGAATGTTCAGGGCACCTGTATCCGGGAACTCTGGCAGCGCCGGCAAGCCACAAAATTCAACGGTGCATCCTACATCGCGCAACGCGCAGGAGAAGCTGTATACAGCGATGAAGGTTACCGGCAGGTTCAGCAGAGCATCGCTGCCTACATGGCAAATGCTGTGCTTATCCGCACCGGGCTGAAGGAGCTCGGGCTATCGGTTTATGGCGGTGTCAACGCGCCTTATATCTGGCTTAAAACACCTGATCAAATGGATTCATGGGCTTATTTTGATCATCTGCTGCAACATGCGCAGGTGGTAGGTACACCCGGATCAGGGTTTGGCCCCTGCGGTGAAGGTTATTTCCGACTGACTGCTTTTGGCAGTCAAACCGGAACCGTGGAAGCAATGAAACGGATCCGTAAACTTTATGGCGCATGCTGAGGTTCATCGAGACAGCCTGCCAGTCTGCGAGGTATCTGAACAGATCCAGGCAGACCATGGCCAAAGGGCAGGATCGATTATGTTTGACAGCGCTATTTTGCGCATTATATAATAGCTAGGGCAAGCCGCCCCGCTCAAAACGGGGCGTTTTTTCTGTTTAACAGAAACGATAAACAGGTCAAGGGAGGGCAAATGCGTGGTTAGAGCTATTGTCGGTGCTAACTGGGGAGATGAAGGCAAGGGAAAACTGACTGATCTGTTTGCAGCTGAGTCAGATATTGTCATACGCTTTCAAGGCGGAGCCAATGCGGGACACACCATCCTCAATCCTTACGGACGTTTCGCCCTACACCAATTGCCATCCGGGATTTTCTACGAACATGTCACCAACATCATCGGCAATGGTGTCGCGCTGAATATTCCAGCCTTGCTTGCCGAGTTGGGGCAGCTGCAGAAGGCCGCTGTACCCCGGCCGAATCTGCTTGTATCCAACCGGGCTCAAATGGTCATGCCCTATCATCTGCTCTTTGATCAGTATGAGGAAGAACGACTCAGCAAAAGACAGTTCGGTTCAACAAAATCAGGTATCTCTCCTTTTTACTCGGATAAATATGCTAAAATCGGTTTCCAGGTCTGTGAGTTGTTTGATGAGATCACCTTAATGGAAAAACTCGAACAGGTCATTGCTGTGAAGAATGTTTTGCTGGATCATCTCTATCATAAACCACTGCTTGACGCAAAAGACATCATGGCGCAGCTGAGTGCCTGGAAGGAAGGCATTTACCCTTATCTTGCTGACACCTTCGCTTATCTCGAAAAAGCCCAGCGGGAAAAACGCAGAATATTGCTGGAAGGCCAGCTCGGTGCATTGAAGGACCCGGATTTCGGCATCTACCCCTTTGTCACATCCTCTTCAACCCTGGCCGGTTTTGGCAGTGTCGGTGCCGGACTGGCGCCCACCAGCCTGACGGAAATTGTCGCTGTCACCAAGGCCTATTCCAGTGCAGTGGGGGCTGGTGCTTTTGTAAGTGAAATTAGTGGCAATGCTGCTGATGAATTACGCCGCAGGGGAGGTGACGCTGGCGAATATGGCGCAACCACCGGCCGGCCGCGCCGCATGGGCTGGTTTGATGCCGTCGCAACACGCTATGGCTGCCAGGTGCAGGGAGCGTCAGCAGTCGCGTTGACTGCGATCGATGTCTTATCCTATCTGGAGGAAATTCCGGTTTGTATTGCATATGAGATTGACGGTCAGGCAATCGAAGTATTTCCTGTCACACCGCAGCTCAATCAGGCAAAACCGGTCTGGCGGATACTGCCGGGATGGCGGACCGATATTCGGGGAATCCGTCATTTTGAGGACCTGCCCGTCGCGGCGCGCAACTATGTGACCTTTGTCGAACAGGCGATTGGTCTGCCTGTCCGCTATGTATCGAATGGGCCAAAGCGTGATGAGATCATCAGACGATAACCAGGGGAGAACCGCGATGCAGACTGAAACAATTCTGATCCTTGATTTTGGCGGACAGTATAGCCAGTTGATCGCGCGCCGGGTGCGTGACGATCATGACTACTGCGTGATTTTGCCTTACCATACACCGCTTGAGCAAATCAGGCACGGGCATTACAAAGGGATTATCCTGAGCGGCGGGCCCAGCAGCGTCTATGCACCACAAGCACCGCGCTGCGCAGACGGTGTTTTTCAGCTGGGCATTCCCGTGCTGGGTATTTGTTATGGTGCCCAGCTGATGGCTCTGCTGACCGGAGGCGAGGTCACCCGTCAGGACAAACGGGAATATGGCCAGGTCACGCTACACACAAAACACAAAGGCCATTTACTGGAAGATCTGCCCGGAGAATCCAGCTGCTGGATGAGCCATACTGACCAGATTGAGCAGCTGCCTGAGGGATTTACCACGCTGGCCAGTACGTCTACCTGTCCGGTGGCGGCCATGGCCGATGAGAAAAGAAACCTCTATGCGGTGCAGTTTCATCCGGAGGTCGAACATACCCGCTACGGTCAGGCGATCCTGCGCCGTTTCCTGTTTGATATCTGCCACTGCCGGGGTGACTGGCGGATGGAGACGTTCGTGGAGGACATGATCGCCAGCCTGCGCCGGCAGATCGGTCATGGTCGTGTCCTGTGCGCCATGTCCGGTGGTGTTGACTCCAGCGTGGCGGCATTCATGGTGCATCAGGCGGTTGGACACCAGCTGACCTGTGTCTTTGTTGATCACGGCCTTTTGCGAAAAAATGAAGGGGACATGGTTGAACAGGTTTTCCGTGAACGGTTCAAGATGAACCTGATTCGTGTCGACGCACATGATTATTTTCTCTCCCGCCTGGCTGGTATAACCGATGCGGAAAAGAAAAGAAAAATCATCGGTGAATCTTTTATCCGTGTTTTTGAACAAGAAGCTGAGCGGATCGGTGAAATTGATTATCTGGTGCAAGGCACCATTTATCCGGATGTTATTGAGAGTGGCAGCGGTGATGCCGCAGTGATCAAGAGCCATCACAATGTCGGCGGGTTACCGGAGCAGATGAGCTTCAAGGGACTGATCGAGCCATTGCGCTACCTGTTCAAAGACGAAGTGCGCAAGGCGGGTCTGGCCATGGGACTGCCGGCAGAGCTGGTATGGCGTCAGCCGTTTCCCGGACCTGGGCTGGCTGTTCGTGTGATGGGCGCGGTCACGGATGAAAAACTGGCTGTTTTGCGTGAAGCCGATGCCATTTTCTGCGAAGAGATCAAGGCAGCTGGCATGGAGCGGTCCGTCCATCAGTATTTTGCGGTGCTGACAGGTGCCTCTTCGGTCGGCGTCATGGGTGATGAGCGAACCTATGATCAGGTTGTTGCTTTGCGTGGTGTGACAACCAGCGATTTCATGACTGCTGACTGGGCGCGCATACCACATGATGTTCTGGCTCGTGTTTCCTCACGCATTGTAAATGAAG
>JAAYLM010000002.1 GCA_012521915.1 Oscillospiraceae bacterium
CACATACGGTGGACATTTTGGAACCATCCGGACAGGTTCTGACCAGGTATGAGCGTCAGTATGGCGAACAACGCAGCGACTCCAATGACTACAGGACAACGCTGGCCCAGTTGATGCGCAACGTTGGTGCCTGGAAGAACAGCGGATTACGCAAACTGATACCAGATCCGCTGCTTGAGGTGATGGACAGCCAGCCCAGAGATGAGCTGCAAAAGACACTGAGGACGATGTATCGCCTCAACAGGGATTATGATTTTGAAACAGCGCTTCGTGCCCTGGAAGAAGGCCTGCGCATTAACCGCACCAACTTCCATGATGCCGCCGCACTGGCCGCACGGATGACGGGGTATGGCCTTTCTACAGCACCGGAACAGGGTCCTGACTTACGCCATTATGATCAATTGCTGCACAGCGGAGGTGACCGGCCATGTTGAAGCCAACCAGAGATCGAGAACAGGTTCGCGACCGGATCGCTGGCTACTGCCGCCGGCTGATGCTGTCAAAAGAGATTGTCACATACTGTGAACAGATGGCGACACCCAGGCAGGAAGAATTTCTTTGTCAGATTCTGGCTGACGAACTGGCCAGGCGTGAACTGAGCAAAAAGACAAGACTATTGAAGCGGGCTTGCTTCCCGGTCTACAAAAGCTTTGCTGACTATGAGTTTCAATGTGTTCGTATGCCACCGACGCTGTCACAGGAGGAGCTGCTTTCCTGCCAGTTCATTGGCGAAAAGAAAAATTTGGTGCTATATGGCCCCGTAGGACTGGGAAAGACCCACATGGCGGTGGCATTGGGCGTCAGGGCCTGTGAGATGGGGTTGAATGTCCGCTTCTATACCGTAACCCAACTGGTCCTCAAGCTGACCGAAGCCAGACGAAATGGTACTCTGGAACGTCTGATCAATGAACTGCAACGCCTGAACCTGCTTCTTCTGGATGAGTGGGGGTACGTCCCAATTGATAAGGATGGATCGCAATTGTTGTTCCGCGTGGTTTCTGACAGTTATGAGAGTAAGAGTCTGATCCTGACGACAAATCTCGAATTTTCCAGATGGGGAAGCATCTTTACAGATGAGCAAATGGCTGCGGCGATGATCGCCCGGCTGATACACCATGGACATTTGATTATGTTCGAGGGCAAAAGCTATCGCATGGAGCACGCTCTGATGCGACAAGTTGGTCGTAAATCTGCCGCTGCTGCGGTACAGGCGTGAAAAAGAGGAGGCGGCAGCGATGGTTGCTACAAAAGAATACATTGAAGAGTTGCGTCAAACATCTCGCATGAATATTGATGCCAGTCTTGAGGCCTATATTCTGTCCGAGTATGGCGAGGAACCATTTCCACACACCTGGTCAAGCCAGGATCTCTATGAACAGATTAGAAAACTCGTCATAGTCTACGAGTCAGGCAAACTGCACATCGACACCATTTCACCCGTCGAGCAATTAGCTCGAAAACATGAGGCATTGAAGGTTGAATATATCGATTTGCTCTATGAGCTGGTTGAATTGGTTGAAACTTTGAAGCGGCATGGCATTGATGCTCCCAAAGCTGCCCTGAGCAAATATCTGCCATTTGATTGATAGGAAAACAATGGTATTAGCTGCAGCTGACTAAGATGGATTGAATTTTGTGGTCGGTATTATCCGGGAAATTCCCGCGGCGTTTTCGGGAAAAAGACTCGGCGATTTCAGGGAAAAGTGCTTGACAAAACACACAGACGATGGCCACCGGGTCATCGTAGGGATAGACCGCTTCGATATAGCCGCCGACCACCTGCTGCAAAGAGTTCAAGTCACCTACGATACTGGCCATGCGTGGGGCTTTTTCAGGTTCAACAATCAATACGTCCATAGATTTCATCTCTTTTTTGTTCCTGAAATTGCACGAAACATTCCTTTTAAACCATGCTTTGTGCATAATCAGGAATTATGCTATTTTGCGGTCTTTTGACCGTGGCTTTTAACGGTCAGGATGCCACTTAAGGTTGTTGCCGGGATGCGATAGCGCTCAGCGATGGCAATGTCGTTTTTCACGGCTTCGTCGA
>JAAYLM010000246.1 GCA_012521915.1 Oscillospiraceae bacterium
ATCCTGAACATAATTGATGTAGGCACTGCTGCCCAGTTTGGCATCGTCCGGCAAGCCATCTTCCATCTTGATGATCGCCGCGCTGCGCAAACGCTCGTCAGGGTAGTTGAATAAGGTAGACGGATTGGCGACGACTTCGCCTTTCAGGAGCTTCTTCTGGTACTCGACCTCAACCTCTGCGCCGATCGGCAGCTCAGAAGCTTTGTCGTTGGTTGTCACCAGGACCAGTTCGGTTAGATCGGCGATACGCGTCACAATCTGATAAGCATTGACATATTCGCCGACAGACGTGCTGATAATGTAGGTAACCTCACCCGCAAAAGGCGCGACAAGCCTGGTTGCCTCCAGCTGCTCCTGCAGATTTTGCAGACGCAGCTCCTGCTGTTCGATATCGTATTGGGCTCTGCGCCGTGCATAGGAGTCAGCCTGGCTGGCACGCAGCTGGCTTAATGTCAGTTTGCTTTTTTCCAGCTCCAGCGTCTGGAGGGCAATCTGAAATTCCAGATTGGATGAATCCAATTCAACCAGCAGGTCACCTTCCTCGACAAACGCGCCCAGACGCACATGCTTCTCTTTGAGTCGGCCACCCTGGCTGAAGGTCAACGTTTCCTGATTCTCCGGGTAAAACCCGGCAGTCAGGCGAAGTTGTTGAATCAGTGTGCCGCGCTTGGCCGGCTCTGTTTTATACTCGATCGTAGCCGGTTTCATCAGGGGCGGCGCCAGCTCTTCTTCTTCAACAGGTAAAAAATTGCATCCTGTTGCCGATAGGGCCAGTAATGCACACAAGAAAAAGGTTAACAGTCGATGCAGGTGTGCAGATGATCGTTTCATATAAGACCTCCAGGAACTAGACTGCCGCTATGGCGGCAGGTCGTCATAGGCTAAAGAAATTCTACACTATAAAAGATGATATAACCAGTGAATGTGTGTTGATAACCTTGTTTTTATGCGATTTGCACAAATTACATGCTATTTCTCGTGCAGTTAACAGGATGCGCCCGTTTATTAAGGCGTTTATGCCTGCCTTTGCTGTCTAAACGCGCAGTTTGACAGAAGGCTGCACCTGAACGAGTGCAAGCTGCATGCGGCGCAGGGTGTCCTCAGTATAAGGTGGTGTTTCACAAAGTATGCGGTCCTCCGGCCGGAATACCGGAGGCTGCCGGTAAGGTTGCAGAAACCAGGCAGGCAGGGCAGGAACCGCTGCGGCCATCAGCAACAGATCCGACAGCGTCAACTGTGGTACGACTGTTGTGCGTGCCTCCCAGGCGACTGGATGTTGCCCGAGAAGCTGGAGCGAGGTCTGTACAGCTTGAATATCGCATGGTCCACAGCGGCAGATTTCCTTGTAGCGATGCCACGGTGCTTTGTAGTCAACCGCCACTCTGTCCAGAAGCCTTGCCTGCAAAAGCGCAGCCAGTTGTTTGGGCCGAGAGCCATTCGTGTCCAGCTTGACAAGATAACCCATGTCCTTGATGGCTCTGACAAAGGGTTCAAGATCCGGCTG
>JAAYLM010000032.1 GCA_012521915.1 Oscillospiraceae bacterium
CAGCAAATGAGAAAAGACCGGTTCCTTTGCATAAATTGCCGTATCTGTTCGATCCATGTTTTTATATTGAATGATGTTATCGTCACTTAGAACACTTTGATACTTTAATGCCGCTTTCGCACTGTCATAGGACTTGTTCAGATTCATCAAATTCGGTACGATGGCGCCAATCCCCGCAAAAAGATGAATGCTGTTTTTATAATTTATCTGTTCTTGTATCTGTATCAGCGATTGTTCCAGCAGATCATCCGGATTTTCCATAAATGACCCAACAACACAATTGAGTCGCATATGCGAATCCAAAAACGCGAACAGTGTACACCCTTTGTCACTTAGCTCTGCGGCAATTAAATCCCGGAGCAGTAATAAGACAGCTTCTTGATTTCCTTCGTTGGCATCATCTGAATAGAGTCTGATCAAGACAACGATATAATGATCACCTTGCAGGTCCAACGCCAGTTGTTGCAGCTTTCGCTTAGCTAGACCGGAATTCTCTGGAGGCCAATGCATTAAATTTTCTATGTAGTTTTGCTGTATCTCCGGAAGATTGTTTATAATCAACTGCTGCAATGCTGATTCAGACACTCTTTTTTGTCGTGCTTCCTCTATACGCTGGATCGCCGCAGAAATACTATCGTTAATTTCAGCGGGCTGGATTGGCTTTGTTAAGAGACTGACTGTTTGTAGTTCAAACGCTTTCTTTGCCAATTCCAAGTCATTAAAACCAGTGATAATAATAAAGCAAACCTCATGGTCTTCTTTTTGTATCTGTTCTGCAAGGTCCAGTCCGGAAATCACCGGAATATTGATATCAGCAATAATAACTTTTGGCCGAAACATCAAATACAGCTCCATCGCTGAATCACTGTCTTTTGCTTCACATACCAAATTCGCAGAAAGAGCCTGCCAATCAATTATGCTTTTCAAACGCTTGCGCACATTTTCATCATCGTCTATGATCATCACATTCATCAGGGCAAGGTATCCTTTCTTTCATCAGATTCATAAGGCAACCGGATTTGGATGCTGGTATATGCACTGATCTCACTTTTAACGGCTAAGCCATATGCAGAACCATAACTCTTCTGAATTCTGCGATTGATATTGTACAAGCCAAAGTGCCGAAACAGATCAGGTCTTTCGCTCAGAGATAATGCATGGTTAACATAATCGACCTCTTCTTCCATCATGCCAATACCGTCATCCGTGACCGTGATCAGAAGATCTCCTTCGGAAACCTCCGCTGCAATCTTGACTGTCCCATCATCCCGATAACCAGAAAATCCATGCACAATTGAATTTTCTACCAATGGCTGTAAGGTGAGTTTATAGACCGGATAGGCATACAACGCCTGTGGAATTTGGATGTCAAGCTGAACCTTTTGCTGTCGTGCCAGATGTTGTATGCGAATATAGAACTGGATCAGCCTGATTTCGTCTTCCAGCGGCACCTGCTCCCGCCCCTGTGACAAAGAAATTTTAAAGAACTCGCTTAGTGAAATAACCAGCGCAGTTGCCTCAGCCGTTTTGTTTTGCTGCAAAATCCATAAAACAGAATCCAATGTGTTGTAGAGCAAGTGAGGATTGATCTGTTGCTGAAGCAGTTGAATCTCCATTCCCTGTTGAATCTTCATTTCATTCGCTCTTTGCTGTTCAACCCTCTGGAGCTCATCCAGCATCTGATTCATGCTTCGGCCTAACAGTGCAATTTCGTCATTGCTACTTGCCTCATAACGAAACTTCCCCTTTCCCTTTTCAACCTGTTTCGTAAAGTCCATCAACTTGAAAATGGATTTTGACATTCCCTCCGATATAACAATAGCCAGGAAAATTGTAATCATAATCGCAACGCCGCCTACGATTAGCATATATTTTATGTAGACGATCATTTCTTCGTGCAGCATATTAGTATAATAATTGAAGGGAATAACGAGATATGCATCCAAACCTTGAATCGGGTGATAGAAAAAATTTTGTTCTTGCGCTTGTTCATTGCTGTACGGCATCAGGTTACCAAAAACCTTGTTGTTGGCGAAGGATGGCGTAAGCATCTCTGCTTCCGGATGCATAGACCCAATGATCAACGCAGAATCATCTGAAGAAAGAACAACGCCACTCTGCGAAATAATGAATCCGTCCGATAAATAATTTGCATACATTGTTCTAATGTGGCTTTCATTGATACCGAAAACCACGACGCCAATCTTTTGAAAAGAACTCGGTTCATAGATAAAACGAACAAACGTCAAACCCATAGCGTTTTTGCCTATGCTACAAGGATGCCACTGCGACAATTCAAATTTTCCCGAGGTGATATTCGCGCCCTGCAATCGGTAATAGTCTATGCATTGATCAAAATCGGAAAAAGGCAACTCGTACAAATCAGCGTGCTCCACAACGTATCCATTTTTAAAATAGATACCCACAAAATCAAATCCTGCATAAACAGCATTACCGGATTTCGTCAGTTCATTCACATGTGCTGTTATTTCCTGGTCATAAATATTTACAATACGGCTATTCAGGTGATCTGGAAGCGCCATTACTGCCATGCTTCTCAGAGCTTTTAGCTGAAGTAGATTGTCCGTATTTTTCACTCTGTCAGAAAAACCAATAGATAAATCGGTACTTACGGAAGTTATATTCTGTCTGCTCAAACGCATACCGATGTTCTTAACACGGTTTGTAGCCAACATGTAGGAGCAAAATGCTGTGCCTATGGTCACAAACAAAGAAACAAAAATCAGTGAGAGAAGTATCTTGTGGCGCAGGGAAACAAATCTGGGCCATTTTGCTTTCGTTTTTCCCATGTGCGTACGCCCCCCCTCATCATGAATGATTTTCTTTTTATATGGGAACATAACTGCTTTCTGTTTCTGCTGATTAACCAGAAACAGGCTCACCAATGCGAACCAATTCCGCACGGATCTGATCCCAATACCCATCCTGCAGTTTGCAGACATAGTCGGGCGTAAAGTCACCCTCATAGCCCAACAGGTTCATTGCTGCGCTAAAGGAAGGCCACAGATCATGTCCCACAAAGAAGTCACGCAAAGCAACAATATTATTCAGATATCCGGCAGCGCCCGTATCATCACCTTCAGCTAGTGCGGCAAACAGTTTTTCAGTATTATATGGTGTACAGGACAACATACCATCCAGGCAGTTGTCTATGCCCCATTTGTAGGCGATATCAAAAGTATCTAAACCGGAGTATACCGTAATGAAATCTCTAGGCACATCGGGATTAAGTTTTAACTTTCGGAACATCTGCTCATCAGCCGATTTAATGCCTGCTAAATTGGGAATGTCACGAATCATTTCCAGAACGATATCATAAGTGATCTTGGACTGGGTAACGACTGCCAGGTCATACAGTAAAATATCATGTCTGGTAGCAGCAGCAACACCCTTAAAGAAATTGATCAACTGCGCGCTTGTGCTGCTGTAGTAATAAGGCGCAGTGAAGACAAAGCCTGCAATGTCC
>JAAYLM010000247.1 GCA_012521915.1 Oscillospiraceae bacterium
CGCCAGAATAACCGTTGCTGCTCCGGTCACCGCGTCACCACCGGCATAAACACCGGGTATACTGGTCGCCATGGTTTCTTCTTCAGCAACAATCCCGCCCCAGGCCTGGGTGGCCAAATCCGGTGTCGCCGCAGTGATCAGAGGATTGGGACTCTGGCCGATCGCGACGATCACATTGTCCACCGGCAGCTCAAATTCGGATCCCTGTATGGCTACAGGCCTTCTGCGGCCTGATGCGTCAGGCTCACCCAAAGCCATCTCAATGCACTTCATGGCTTTGACCCAACCGTCACCGGAACCTTCAATACTCAGGGGATTGGTCAGCAGTTTGAATTCAATGCCTTCCTGCTGTGCATGGTGGATTTCTTCCAACCGTGCCGGCATTTCAGCTTCAGACCGGCGATACACGATATAAACGGTCTCCGCACCCAGGCGTTTGGCACTGCGTGCAGCGTCCATGGCCACATTGCCCCCTCCGATAACGGCAACACGCCGGCCCAGTTTGACCGGAGTGTCGCAGTCCGGGAACTTATAGGCTTTCATCAGATTAACACGCGTCAGAAACTCATTGGCTGAGTAGACTCCATTAAAGTTTTCACCCGGTATCCCCATGAAGCTGGGCAGACCGGCTCCGCTTCCGATAAAAATCGCTTCATAACCTTGCTGACCAAGATCGTCAAGAGTGTACAGCTTGCCAATCACCTGATTGGTCAGGATCTCAACACCCATCTGGCGCAGATGGTCAATCTCTTCCTGAACCAGGGCTTTAGGCAGACGAAATTCAGGAATACCGTACATCAGTACGCCACCCGGCACATGAAATGCCTCAAAAATCGTCACATTGTAACCGCGCTTGGCTAAGTCCCCAGCACAGGCAAGCCCTGCCGGACCAGAGCCGATAACAGCAACTTTCCGGTTTTTGGGCTCAGCTTTATCCTGCTTGAAGACACCATTTTCCATAGCCCAGTCCGCGACAAAGCGCTCCAGGCGTCCAATGGCGACAGGTTCACCTTTTTTAGCGCGGATGCAGAGACGTTCGCATTGTGATTCCTGGGGGCAGACCCGCCCACAGATGGCCGGCAGGCTGTTGGTGGCGGTGATCAGTTCGTAAGCTTCAGCAAATTTCCCTGCTGCCACCAGGGTGATGAACCCGGGGATCTCCACATTGACCGGACAACCATCCATGCAGGGTTTATGCCGGCAATTCAGACAGCGTCCAGCTTCTTCCATGGCCATCTCAGCGGTGTAGCCCAAGGCGACTTCACGGAAATTCCGGCTGCGCTCTGCCGCGTCCTGCTCAGGCATCGGCACTTTTCGCGGGGACAGATTAGCCATGACGATGCTCCTTTCCGGTAAGGCGGCAGATATGCTGCTCATAAGCGGCTTTCTCATCGCTTTTGTAGATCTGCTGACGGCGCATCGCTTCATCAAAATCCACTTGGTGCCCGTCAAAATCCGGTCCATCAACACAGGCGAATTTTGTTTTGCCGCCAACGGTCACGCGGCAGCCGCCACACATGCCCGTTCCGTCAACCATGACCGGATTCATACTGACAATCGTTTTGATTGCATAGGGCAAAGTCAGCTGACTAACCATTTTCATCATGATCAGGGGCCCGATGGCGACAACCAGATCATATGAAGCGTCTTTTTCCAATAATTGTTCCAGGACATCGGTAACAAATCCGCGGCAGCCATTAGACCCGTCATCCGTTGTGATGTACAGGTTATCGCTGACAGCCTCCATCTCTTCTTCCAGGATGATAAGGTCTTTATTGCGGAATCCGGCGACCATGTCCACCTGCGCGCCCAGTTGATGCAGCTTTTTGGCCTGCGGATAAGCAATGGCCGAGCCAAGGCCCCCGCCAATCACAACAGCGCGTCGATAGCCGTCCAGATGTGTAGGAACGCCCAGCGGCCCTACAAAATCCAGGATGCTGTCTCCTTCGTTTTGCTGGTCCAGCAAGGATGTCGTCTTGCCGACAATCTGATATATGATGGTCACCGTACCGGCTTCCCGATTGAAATCGGCAATGGTCAGGGGTATGCGTTCGCCATCTTCATGGACACGTAGGATAATAAACTGGCCCGGCTCAGCTTTGTGCGCGATGGCTGGTGCATCAATCGTCATCCGCGTCACACTGTCATTCAATTTCTGCTTTTTGATAATCTGGTACAAATCGGATCCCTCCTGCCTTGAGAAAACCATTCTAATGCGCGATCAAGTCATCCTATTCCAGACAACCGATCCATTTTATTATAATGGTTTTCCCGGCACACGCAATGTTAGCCGTTCTGCCGAGGATCATTACCGCAGCCCGCACAGCAGGCGCAGCCAGCCTTGACTGTATGCAGATGACCCATGCAGGCTGCCAGATGCTGATGAAACCATGCCGGTGTCATGATCTGCCACTGTCTGGCAAAAGCTTGCAGGAAAGCCGCTTTTTCCTGCCTTAGCTCGTTCAGCCATGAAGCCGATGCCACAGAGTGTGCGCGGGCTTTTCTGCTTTGCAGGAACCGTTCAGCGATGACAACATCATGCCAATTTCCCAAAGCAGTCTGAATTTCTTTGAAAGCTCCGGTCAGAGGTTTCGCTGCATCGCCAAACCAGGGTTGGGCAAAAGCAAGGCTGTAGCGGACATCTTTGGCTGCCAGACGCAGTCGATGCAGCAGCAGTTCTGAAGCATCGACACCGACCTTGCCAGATGTGTCGCCGGACGGCTCAGGATCATGCCCGTTTTCTGCCGGCTTCACAGTGACCACACTTTGATAAACCGTCAGCCTGGCTGTCACCTGCAACAGCATAGCCGGCAGGCAATCGGCCATCCTGAAAAGATAAACACGCCCTTTCTCATCAACCGGTTTCGGCAGCATGTGCAGGGTCGCTTCCGGAGTTGAAACAGCTGAAAGGGCTTTACCCAGTCGCTGCACAGCTTCTTTACTTTGCAGGCATCTTGCCAGATCCTGCCTTTTTTTATTTTGCCGATCCCTCAGAATGGCCAGAAGCGCATCACTGCCTTGCACCTCGTTTTGGGCATAAAACTGCTCTGCTTTATTCATCAGCACATCCAGATCACGCATGCTGGACAGCTGGCGCTGAAACAGACGCAGATCCTTGCGTCTGTTTTGAATCCAGGATTTGTCGATCCAGGGACGGGCTTGCTCTAGGAGAGCCAGTGAACGTCGCAAAGCCACCCGTGCGTCATGAACGGCCGTTTCTGCCTCTTCCTTGTTGTCTGAACAAGCCTGCTGCAAGGTCATCGTCATAAGCTCACCTTGTTCCCGCAGACTCTGCCGAACGGCTTCCACGAACGGCTGATTTGCCGATATTTGTTGTGTCAAGAGATCACCTCATTTTTCCTTTTCTTTATGCGCTTACGCTATTAGCCAGCATATTTGCTCAATCCGGAAACCGTCATCATTTTCGTTTTGCTTACAAACATCATACCGTTTTTTTGCTGGCAAGGCCAGCTGGCCACGACACTTAAGATCTGCGGATTCCATCGCCAAAGTCATCGAATATGTGTATAATAGCAATGCAAATCAAGATGGCTGACAAACAACGCTTTCGTGGCAAGTCCGCAGGCTGGTCAAACGGTGGTACACGGTTGCCGGATGTATGAAAGGCCATCAATTCTAGCGCGAGGTGAACACTATGACTGAAAACAAGAAACTCGATCAACTGGCGATTGACGCCATCCGCGTTCTGACTGCAGAAAGCGTCCAGAAGGCAAAATCCGGTCATCCTGGCATGGCCCTGGGTTCTGCCGCACTGGCCTATGAAATCTGGGCGAATCAAATGAAATTCAATCCACGCGATCCGCGCTGGATGAATCGTGACCGGTTTGTCCTGAGTGCCGGTCACGCCTCCATGCTGCTATACGCTTTGCTCTACCTCTTTGATTATGGCCTGACCCTGGATGACCTGAAATCTTTCCGTCAATGGGAAAGCAAAACACCAGGACATCCTGAATTCGGTCATACCGCCGGTGTAGAAGCGACCACGGGACCGCTCGGTCAAGGATTATCCATGGCAGTTGGCATGGCTTTGGCCCAGGCCCATATGGCAGCCCGTTTCAACAAACCAGGCTTTGACCTTTTCGATCACTATGTTTATGTACTGTCAGGTGATGGCTGCATGATGGAGGGGCTCACCGGGGAAGCGGCTTCCCTGGCCGGCACCATGAAACTGGGCAGACTGATTGTATTTTATGATGACAACAACATTTCCATTGAAGGCGATACAGATGTTTCTTTCACAGAAGATGTCGGCAAGCGGCATGAAGCCTATGGCTGGCAGGTCATCCACGTGGCTGACGGCAATGACCGGACAGCCATCGCCCAGGCTATCGCAGAGGCCAAGTCTGACCTCTCCCGCCCCACCATGATTATTGTCAAAACAGCGATTGGCTACGGTTCGCCACTGGCCGGTGATGCCAAAACACATGGCGAGCCTTTGGGTGAGGACAATGTTGCCAAGACCAAAGAAATGGCCGGCTGGCCGGGCAAGTCACCCTTTGATGTACCGGCAGAACTTCTTGAATATCTGAAAGCCAAGACTGCCGGGATCGCACGTTCCCAAGAGGATTGGCAGCAACTCAGACAGGCCTATGCGAAAGCATATCCTGAGGATGCCGCCAGACTGGATGACTGTCTCGACGGCACACTGCTAGATCTGATGAATGACGAGGCATTCTGGTCATTTTCCGGCGCACAGGCAACCCGAGCGACCAGCGGAACTTGTCTGAACAGACTTGCTGAAAGGCTACCCAATCTGATCGGCGGCAGTGCCGACCTGGCGCCGTCAACCAAAACGGTCATCAAAGACGGCGGCTGGCTGAGCGCTGATCATTACGAAGGCATCAACATTCATTTTGGTGTTCGCGAACACGCGATGGCTGCCGTGAGCAACGGAATAGCCCTTTATGGCGGTTTGCGCCCGTTCTGCGCGACTTTCTTTGTTTTCAGCGATTACATGAAAGGCGCCATGCGCCTCAGCGCTCTGATGAAGCTTCCTGTGATCTATGTGCTGACGCATGATAGCATCGGTGTCGGTGAAGATGGCCCGACCCATGAACCGATTGAACATTTGGCAGCCCTGCGTGCCACACCGGATATGACTGTTTTCCGCCCAGCGGATGGCAAGGAAACAGCGGCAGGCTATGTACTGGCCTTGCAAAACCAGGGGCCGACTTGCCTCGTTTTAACCAGGCAGAACTTACCGACACTGGACGGGACCGGACCAGAGGCGCTAAAAGGCGGCTATGTGTTGCAGGATGCAGCCGATCCCGATCTGATCTTGATGGCTTCCGGATCTGAGGTCGAATTGACGCTGCAGGCGGCCGCAGTCCTGAGCAACGACGGTATCAAATCCCGTGTCGTCTCTATGCCCAGTATGGAAGTGTTTGAGAAACAGCCGCAGGCTTACAAAGAAAGTGTCCTGCCCGACAGATTACGCAAGCGGCTGGCTGTGGAAGCTGGCACAACAATGCCCTGGTACCGCTATATTGGCCTGGACGGCAAAGTCATTGGCATTGATCACTTTGGGGCATCCGCTCCGGCAGCGACGTTGTTTGAGCAATTTGGCTTTACCGTTGAAAACCTGGTTGCCGAAGCCAAAGTCCTGCTGGCAGAAGACTGAGATAACTGAATCGATTCATCTGCTGTCACTACAGACAAAGTCGTAAATGCCAAGAATAGAAAAAGCGTTTTGCTTCAGATCAAGAGGCAAAACGCTTTTTTGCTGGGGTTCTTGCCATGACAATAACCTGTGGTTTATACGATATAGACCGTTCTTCCTAACCGTAAACCGGGAATTCAAGCAGATTCGTCGAGCCGCACAGATCGTCAAACGGGCTTTTTTCATCGTATGCGGACAGAAAACACTGGAAAACGTTCGGTGGCAGTTCAGCCTGGACCTGATCAGCGCTGACTTGAGCGGGAATGCTCTTCCAGGTGCGTTTATAAGCGATGGGCTCTTTCGCGTCTTCCGTATAACAGAGGATAGCCTGCGTAACCCCCTTGCCCCGGGCGATGATATCCGCACGAAGAACTGAACCGCTGAGCTGAGCTGAACCCAGTTTGGGCAAACCAGGTCCGTCTTGCAGAAAAAACGCTGCCATCCGGAAACAGGATGGAAAAGTAAAGCCAATATGCGAATGAGGCAGGTCGATCACCAACGATTTATTTTCAAGCTTGGCACATGCATTAAAGCCATGCTGAAGGGCAGCTGGCGTCACATTTTGATCGTTGGTGCTTGCCACCCAGTAAAGCGGAACTTTGATCGCATGGTGAAAACGCCCGTTAATCATGTCTGGGCGATTTTTGTCGACACCACCGCAGTATATTTCGATACCGCCTTTAAAGCGCGGATCGACCGCGGCCACGATCGCGCCATACCAACTGCCCCAGGAAAGTCCGACAAACGCGGTTTTGTCAGCATTCACCTGATCCAGCGAACGCAGCAGAGAATGGGCAATGACCATGTTGGCCACATTTATCTCGTGAAGCTGTCGTTTGCCGCCTGGCAAAGCAGCACGCGCGACATTGGTTTCGGTCAAACGGCCAGGTTGAGACAGCGGCCTTTGATTGTACCAGTCCAGCGCCATAACCACGTAACCCTGATCCATCCATAAATTCATATACTGCGGATAAGCTGTGCCACCGCCGCCGTGAATCAGGAGGATACCGGGATAACCGCCTGCAGGCGGCGGCGTAGCGGGATAACCGACATAAGCAAAAAACGCTGCTGGTTTCCCTTCGACAGACGCGCCGGTGATTAAAAGATCACGCAAACCGTCGTATTTGCTATCGGCAAATGGCGAATCACGATAAGCAGGCACTTGTGACAGCGTCGCAAAATGCCAGTATTGATCCGGTGACTCCCGGAATGCCTGATCCTCAGTCAGGCCGCTGCCATCACCCTCCGGCCCCGGTAAACATCCTGAATGTTTCATTTTCTCGGCCATGATTATTTCTCCTCATGAGTGAGCAAATTCAGACTGCGTCAGCCTGTTGCGAATGAAAAAATATCAACCTTTTTCAGTTATAATCGTTCATTACGGATAAAGCAAGCCTGCCTTATGGCTTGCCGGCGCGAGAGATAGCGACAAAGGTCAGTTTGGCGAACCATAACGTTTACATTCCCGTCAGGCCTGGTTTGCAGTATAATAACAAATACAGTTTTTCCCGACGAGTACAGCTTGACTTCAGAGACACGCTTATGTCTGACAGGCTGCAACGCAGCTGAATTCGTCAGGAAGACTTTGTTAAAAAAGCTACATCAAAACAGATGTTTTTTCTGATAGGGAGGATCTCTACGTATGATCAAACTGATCCGGTATCTGCGGCCATATGCAGGGGCGGTCTTTTTGGTTTTTCTGCTGCTGTTTGCCCAGGCCATAACCGATCTGGCTTTGCCCGACTACATGTCGCGCATCGTCAATGTCGGTATACAGCAGAATGGCATTGAACGGGCTGTTCCCCAAATTATGCGACAGAAAACCTTTCAGCAGCTGCAGGTGCTGCTGGACACAGAACAGTCTGCCGAAATACTTTCAGCCTATCAGACGCTGGCACCTGGTGAGGGTAGCAGCCCTGAACAGGAAAGTCTAGTCGAGCAATACCCCCTGCTTGCTAGTGAAGCGCTGGCAGAACGCAAACCGGATGCACCGTTGTCGGCTAAAACCGAAAGTCAGTTGGTCTCAGCCCTCGCTCTGTTGACCATGGTCGGACAGGAAACCTTTCGTCTCCCGGCTCTGCCGGCCAACCCTTCTTTTCTGGAACAGCTGGGAGAACTTCCTCAGGAACAGCGTAGGCAAATGTTGAATCAGATCTACACTGAGCAGGCATCCGTTCCTGACAGCCTTATCAAGCAGTCCGCGGTTGCTTTTACAGCAGCGGAATATGAAACAATCGGCGTAGACCTCCTTGACTGGCAGCGCCGCTACATTTTGAAAACCGGTACTATGATGCTTTTAATCGCGCTGGCTGGTGCAGCCTGCGCTGTTCTGGTTGGCTATTTCGCAGCCCGTGTCGCGGCCGGTGTCGCCCGGGATCTACGTCAGGGGACCTTCACGCGTGTTGAATCTTTTTCCAGTGCTGAGTTTGACACGTTCTCCACTGCCTCCCTGATCACCCGGACAACAAATGATGTCCAGCAAGTGCAGATGGCACTGGTCATGCTGATGCGAATCCTCTTTTTCGCGCCGATCCTTGGCATCGGCGGCATCATCAAGGTGCTCAACAGCAATGTATCCTTGGGTTGGATCATTGCTCTGGCCGTAGCGATTCTCATGACGTTAATCCTTGTGCTTTTCAATATTGCGGTTCCACGCTTCAAAAAGATACAGAAGCTGGTTGACCGCCTCAACCTGGTGACCCGCGAGTTTCTTTCCGGGTTGATGGTCATCCGCGCCTTCAATACAGAGCAGCATGAAGAAGAGCGATTTGACCAGGCCAACCTGGATCTGACAAAAATCAACCTGTTTGTCAGCCGGCTCATGGCCATGACCATGCCCCTGATGATGCTGGTCATGAATGGCATATCCCTGCTAATCGTCTGGACAGGTGCCCGACAAGTTGATCTCGGCGTCATGCAGGTGGGTGACATCATGGCCTTCATTCAGTATACAATGCAGATCATCATGAGCTTTCTGATGCTTTCGATGGTTTTCATCATGTTGCCCCGGGCCAGTGTCTCCGCACAGCGTATCCTGGAAGTACTCTCCGTCCAGCTGGTTATCCTCGATCCACAGGAGCCAGCCGTGTTTGACCCATCAGCAAGGGGAAACGTTGTTTTCGAAAATGTGTCCTTCCGCTATCCTGGCGCCGATGCAGATGTCCTGCATGCAATATCCTTGACAGCCCGCCCTGGTGAAACAACCGCCATTATTGGCAGCACCGGCTGCGGCAAATCCACATTAATCAATCTGATCCCCCGTTTTTATGATGTCAGTGAAGGTCGCGTGCTGGTCGACGGGGTCGATGTCCGCCAAGTGCCCCAGGAGGAACTGCGGCAGAAAATCGGTTATGTATCCCAGAAGGGTATCCTGTTCACAGGTTCCATCAGGGACAACATCGCCTACGGCAAGCCTGATGCATCTGACGACCAGATTATGCAAGCAGCCGCAACAGCGCAGGCAGATGAGTTTATTGCAGAAACCGAAGCAGGCTTTGCCACTGCGATCGCCCAGGGCGGCATCAATGTATCGGGTGGCCAGAAACAGCGTTTATCAATAGCCCGGGCCCTCGTGCGCCAGCCGGATATCTACATATTCGATGATTCATTTTCTGCATTGGACTACAAAACCGACGCTGCTTTACGCAAGGCCTTGCGCAAAAACACCCAAGGCGCCTCGATCATCATTGTCGCGCAGCGTATCGGAACGATCCGGCATGCTGAACAAATTATTGTCCTCGACGAAGGGCGGATCGCCGGACTGGGGACGCATGAGGAACTTATGAAAACATGTTCTGTCTATCGGGAGATCGCCATATCCCAACTTTCAGAAAAGGAGCTGGCCTTATGAACAACCCGGACAAAACCGAGATGAAGCAAAAAAAAGCACCCGGGCTATCACCAGATGAAGCTCCGAACACGAATGCCACACGACGGCCGCGTGGACCGGGGGCTGGCGGGCCGCCTGCCATGATTCCAGGAGAAAAAGCCAGGGATTTGTCCGGAACATTACGCCGTTTCCTGAAAATCATGCGCCCTTACAGGCTGATGACTGGCATCGCCCTTCTTTTCGCGGTCGGCAGCACTGTTTTTGCCATTATTGGTCCCAGAATCATGGGGAAAGCCACGACCAGGCTTTTCGAGGGTGCTGTTGCCAAAATTATGAACAAAAGTGGTGCCTCGATCGATTTTCCATATATAGGACGCGTTCTCGTCTGGCTGGCCATCATCTACACGGTCAGCACGCTTTTCAACTACATCCAGGGTTATCTCATGGCCGGAGTGTCTATGAAAGTAAGCTACCATTTCAGGAAAGACATCGCAGCGAAAATCAACCGCATGCCGCTCAGCTATTTTGACCGGCAGACACACGGCGAAGTCCTGTCGCGTGTCACTAATGATGTTGATACGGTCGGCCATACACTGAACCAAAGCCTGGCCCAGCTTATCGCAGCCATCACGACCCTGATCGGCGTGGTGGTCATGATGTTCACCATAAGCTGGCTGATGACGCTGGCCGCGCTTTTTATCGTTCCAGTCTCCTCGCTGCTCATCTCTTTTGTCGTCAAACGGTCGCATAAATATTTCTCACAACAGCAGAAAGTACTGGGCCAGGTCAACGGCCATGTCGAAGAGATGTACAGCGGCCACCTGATTATCAAAGCCTACAGTGGCGAAGCCGATTCAGTCAAGCGCTTCAACGGTCTCAACCAGAAGCTCTTCACATCAGCCTGGAAATCGCAGTTTTTATCCGGCATGATGCAGCCGATCATGCAGTTTGTCGGCAACATCCGTTATGTTGTCGTTAGCATCCTGGGTGGCTGGCTGGCCATTACCCGGATCATCACAGTGGGTGATATCCAGGCATTTATCCAGTATATGCGATCATTCACCCACCCGATCGCTCAGGTCGCCGGTGTGGCGAATGTGCTGCAGTCGACCATGGCGGCGGCCGAGCGTGTTTTTGAATTCATCGATGAGCCAGAGGAAGCTGCGGACCACGGAGAACCTGCCTCCACAGACCATGTCACAGGCGAGGTTGCTTTCGACCAGGTCAGTTTCAGTTATCTGCCGGACAAACCCGTCATCCAGAATTTCAGCGCGCACATCGTCCCCGGTCAGAAAGTGGCCATTGTCGGACCGACCGGTGCGGGGAAAACCACCATTGTCAAGCTTCTTATGCGCTTTTATGATGTCAATGAAGGATCCATCAGACTAAATGATACTGACATTCGCCATTTTCGCCGCGCAGAGCTGCGCGATCTGTTTGGCATGGTGCTGCAGGACACCTGGCTTTTCAACGGCACCATCAGAGACAACATCCGCTATGGCCGTCTTGATGCGACCGACGATGAAGTCGCCGCAGCTGCCAGGGCTGCTTATGTCGACCACTTCATACACACGCTGCCTCAAGGTTATGATATGGTGCTCAATGAAGAAGCCAGCAATGTATCCCAGGGGCAAAAGCAGCTGCTGACGATTGCCCGGGCGATTCTGGCCGATCCGCGTATCCTTATTCTTGATGAAGCCACCAGTTCTGTGGATACCCGTACGGAACTGCTGATTCAGAAAGCGATGATCGAGCTTATGAAAGGCCGCACAAGTTTTATCATCGCGCACCGTCTTTCCACCATCCGTGACGCTGATCTGATTCTGGTCATGAATCATGGTGATATTGTCGAACAAGGCACTCATGAAGCACTGCTGGCGGCCAGGGGCTTTTATGCAGAGCTATATAACAGCCAGTTTGAAACAGGCACTGTCGCCTGATGGCTGTTATTCCAAGCTGCGCACACCCCGGTCGATGGCAATGGCACCGGTCCGCACAATCTCCAGAATACCAAAAGGACGCAGCAGATCAATCAGCGCCTGCAGCTTGACCGGTCCGCCGGATATGGCTATGGTCATCGACTGAGTGGCGACATCAACAATGCGGGCGCGAAATACATTGACCAGGTTGATGATGTCGGTTTTTTTCTCATCAGGCGCGTCGACCATGATCAGACCTAATTCCATCAGCACTGATTCATCATCATCGATTTTCTTCACCTTAACGAGGCTGGTGATGCGGTTCAGGCTGGCCAGAACCACATCAATCGCCGAGCTGTCTCCATCCACGATGATGGTCATGCGGGAAATGCCCGGTTTTTCAGTGCTGCCGACCGCCAGGCTGTTAATGTTGCAGTTCGCTTCGCCAAACAACTGGGTGATATGCCACAGCACACCCGCTTTGTCTTCCACCCAGACAGAAATGATGCTCATCTTATGTTTTGCCATCAGGATTCCCTCCCTATCTCCGGATCATTATGTCCAAGCATGGTCAAGGCCAACAGTATCGAGAAATATTTTGCTTCACTGCTTTCAGCCCGTGATGTTACAATCAGTGGCACCCTGGCGCCGGTTATCGTCCCGCAGGAACGTGCCTTGCTGATGAAGGTCAGTGCTTTTACCAAGATGTTGCCGGCTTCAATATCAGGCACCAGCAGGATATCTGCGTCTCCAGCCACCGGGCTGATTATGTTCTTCTGTTTCGCTGCTTCCAGGTTGATGGCGTTGTCCATTGCCAGCGGACCATCAACCAGACAGTCTTTAATCTGCCCCCTGTCCGCCATTTTTGCCAGAGCAGCAGCATCCAACGTGCTGGGCATGGCCGGATTAACCGTCTCAATAGCTGCCAGTACGGCAACCTTTGGCAGCTGTATGCCCAGCGCTCCGGCCACCTTGACCGCATTCCGGATAATGTCCACTTTCTGCTGCAGATTCGGGTCTATATTAATGCCCGCATCAGTCACCAGGAGCAGTTTGTTGTATCCCGCCACATCGTAAAGCCCAATGTGGCTCAGCAGGCCACCGGTCCGCAATCCTTTATCACGGGATAGAACGGCCTTGAGTAAATCCGCCGTCTGCAGCTGCCCTTTCATAATCGCGTCTGCCTCGGCACTCTGCACCAGGTTTACGGCGATTTCCGCGCACCTGACCGCATCTGTCTCCTTGATGATACCCATCTTGGAAACATCCAGTTCCAGAGCATCAGCACAGCTGAATATTTTCTCTTTATCTCCGATTAAAATAGGGCTGGCATAACCTTTGCTGTACACAGCATGTACAGAACGCAGCACATTTTCTTCATGGGCAGCCGCGACAGCTATGCGTCCAGGTGGCTTCTGGCTGACGAGTTGCTCTAGATCGGCTAAATGTCGCATGCTGTGTCATGCCTCCTTCTCATAGATGAGCGCGGGTTCACCTGCGGTCAGTACGCGTAGTGCGCCTTCAGCCAGCGCGGCTAGTTCATATTCACCCGGAAAAACCATGATTTCGGCGGTGAAGTGAATTCTGCAGCGAATTTCATGGATCAGAAAGGCGTTGCGGGCTAGTCCGCCTGTAATCACAACAGCGTCAGCCGGACCAGAAAAAGCCGCCGTTAAAGAAGCCAAAGATTTGGCCACCTGGTAGGCCATGGCCTGCAGCAGCTGGTGATAATCAGAGCGTCTGGCGGCCATGGTTTCAATGGTTCGGTTATCGGTCAATCCGGTATAGGCAAATAGGCCGCCCTGGCCGACAGCCTTCGCCGCATGGCCGCCAGATCAAAACCAGAATCTGAAAAAAGCTGCAATAGTTGCAGGGTCGGCAGCGAGCCGGCCCTTTCGGGGGAAAAAGGCCCTTCTTCCATAGCATCGTTGACATCGATCACGCTTCCGTGATCATGGGCAGCGACGGATATACCGCCGCCAAGATGCGCAATGATCAAATTCAATTCCTCGTATGGCCGGCCGATACGTTCGGCTGCACGACGTGCGACGGCTTTGTGGTTCAGCGCATGAAAGACGCTGCGCCGCCGGATCTCCGGCAGTCCGGTATAGCGGGCCAGCATCATCATCTCATCGACAACCGGTGGATCAACAACATAGGCCGGCTTGCCCAGGGGCCAGGCCAGTTCTGAAGCGATCTGCGCTCCAAAGTTGCTGGCATGAACACCATAACGGCCGTCAGCCAGATCGTCAAGCATAGCCTGATTCACCAGATAAGTCCCTCCGGTGAGCGGATGCAGCAGCCCGCCACGTCCGATATAAGCAGCAAGGTCTTTGCGGCTTAAACCCTGACGAAGCAGATCTGCCTGCAGAATTGTCTCAACGGCATGCATGCGCAGGCTAAGCTGTCTTTTCAGGCCACCTCCCTGCTGCAGTTCACAGTCGCTGTACCTGATCGTCTGTTCACTCAGGCAGGTGCTGTCACGGAACAGACCTGTTTTGGTTGAAGTCGACCCCGGATTTACGGCAAAGAGATAAATCAAGTGCTCCCCCTTATCTGCTATTCAACCCGCCCTGACCTTATCGTATCGCATTTCCATGCTCATAGCTGACTTGCATCATAGCTACCTGCTTAACCCAATCTGCCCGGTAATAGACTTTCCGCGCATCGAGAAGGCCACGCAGTTCAGCCACAAAAAGGGTTTCCAGTTCATTTTTCCCTGGAGCATCCAGTCCTGTATAGAGCAGTTCCACCTGTCCATAACCTGTTGTTTCCAAATCCAGGCTGGCTATAGTCGATCGTAACTGTTTCTGCAGCGCGTCACGGTCAGCGGCTACGAGATTCTGCCGGTGATAGAAAAAAGCGCCGTCATACGGACAAGGCAGAAAGGCACTCCGGTCCCACTGGTGGGTTTGTGCGAAGACCTCATCGGATCGGAACATATGGGCATGACGTACAGGCCTCTGCGGATCTTCGTCCGGTGTCGGGTCGTCGAAAGTCACGTCAACATGATAAGCCGTACCCTGCAGGACTACCTGGTTCCAGGCATGGCCGATGCCATCTGCTTCGCCGCTGATAAGGCGCACATCGTGACCCAAAGCCTGACCAACCAGTTGGAATGACTGGGCATAGCCCTGGCAGAGGGTCACGCCTTGCAGCAAAGCGCTGCCGGCATGGTTTGTACCCTGATCTTCTGTTGCATCGTAGGTAATATGGCGCACCAGCCATTCTTGCAGTAAGACAAGCTGTTCATATGGATCAGCCGTTTGCCTGGCGATCTGACTGGCCAGTTCGTGCACGACGCTGTCGACCTGGCTGATCATATCAGACAGCGCTGCGTCCCCCAGTGCTTCTGTACTCGACCAGTAGGCTGGTTCTATACGCATTCCGGCAATTTCACTGTCTCCGTCACGCAGGACAGAATAGTATATTTGAAAAGAACCGTTTAGATAAAAAAAGCGCGGCTGCCGATGATATATTTCTGAAAAAAGGTTATAAATCCGGTCAATGGCTCCTTGCACCTGCTTTTCCGGCACCTGCCAGGCATGAAACACCTGATCCAGGCTGATGCTGCGCGCCCTGTCCTCGAGTCCTGCCAACAGCAAGGCTTTGACCTGCTCATCAAACGCAGGTGTCTCCCGGATAAAATCAAGGGTTGCCGTTGCACCAGATAACCCAGATGATGAACTCGCCCGGGTGCTTATTGAGGCAGTTGCAGCTGTTTCCACTGCTGTTGATGTTTGATCTGGCAGCAGGGTCGCCGGCTGCCCAGCCGTGCTCAGGGAAGGCCAGGTCCAGTCTGGACCAAACAAATCCTCGGTGAGTCCGCTACAGCTGCTCAACATGAAGAGCGTCAGCAGCAGACCAGCCAGGAACGCAGTGCGTTTATGCCCGGTCTGATTGATCAACATCAGTTGCGTTCACCTCCTGACTGATTGTGTCTGACCGGCGGTGACAGTGATGCACGCTGCTGCATCTGTTTCCAGAAACGGGCCAGATGCGCTAGCCGCGGATATACCTGACTGAAAAAGGCCTGATAAGCTGTGCAGAAGCGGTTTTGACCAGGTATGGACAAATCTTCAAGGATCAGCCGGTCTCTGCGGCATCCATTACGGCAGATGGGATACCAGCTGCAGGAACGACAGCTGTCCGGTACATATTGTGACTGGGTGACAAAACGTTCGGCTATTTCAGATTTCATCATGTCTGTCAGGCGATCGGTCTGAATCTGACCGATGCGCCATTCATCCGTAACATAAAAATCACACGGATAGACGCCGCCGTCAGACTCGATCACCAGCTGGCAGGTACAGACGCCGCTCAGGCCACATTGTTCAGGCCGTTCACCGGCCGCCATGCGCACCCAGTTGTCGAATAATCGGATGCTGACCTCTTTACCCTGCACTATATCTGCATACCATAGATCGAAAAGGCGCAGCAGAAAATCTGCATAGCGCTCGGGACTTACCGCATACGGATCATCGGCGGGATCTGCTCCCAGCGGAGCCAGACAAGGGATGAACTGCAGATAGTTAAATCCCTGGCGCTCATAAAAACGGTAAATTTTCTCTGCATGCCTGGCCAGACGATTGCTGACCACCGTTAATATATTGAACGCGACCTGGTGCTTTTGCATCAATGAAGCCGCCTGAAGAACCGCCTTGTATGATCCTTGGCCATTGCTGTCTACCCTCAGGGAGTCATGCATCTCCTTATAGCCGTCCAATGAAAGGCCAACCAGAAAACGATGCTTTGCCAGAAAACGTGCCCATTGCTCATCGATTAGCAGACCGTTGGTCTGAAGGGCATACTGGACAGGTATATGCTTTTGGTTATATTGCTCGACAAAACAGATCAAACGCTCATAAAACGGCAGGCCACGCACTGTTGGTTCACCGCCCTGAAAAGCAAAGGTAACCAGTGTATCGCTTTCTTCAAACGCCCTGCGAACAATTTGTTCGAGAACGGTTTCCGGCATCAGGCCGTATGAGGCGATCCGCCGGTTTTTGCTCAATGAATGGTAAAAACAGTATTGGCAGCGCAGGTTGCACAAGCTTGAAGCCGGTTTGATTAATAGGCTTATGGGCGGCATTGGCATACTCCTTTATCGGGTCCGACAGCGATTGCATGAATGGCAGCCGGAAGATGATGCTTTATTATCGCATATTTTCACCCCCCGGTGAACTGCTGCTCATTTGTTCGCCGCTTCAGGCACAGGCCAGGTGGCCGATGTGCAGTGGGCCGTTGGCATATGGCCAGGCACCACCGATCAGAATCGGCTTTTTTTCTTGTGTCATGAAACAACGCCTCCTAAGTTCAGGCGGCGATAGAAAAGCCCGCCGCCTGCTTGTATTGCAGGAGACGGGCTGTTAACCCGTGGTACCACTCCATTTTACCGGTTTTTCACAAAACCGGCCTTAACAGGTACGACCAGCCCTCAGCCGGCTTATACCCTGACGATTTAACGGTCGTCTGACCGGAACAGCCTCAACCCGCTGCGGATTCAGCTGTCCAGGCTCCAGGGTCATGTTCAGCTGTCGTCTCCGCGTTTTCTCTCAGCGCCAACCGATCGTTCGGTTTTCCGAAAACTCTCTGGAGCAGGTCGCGACAGCTTACTCTCCCCTTCATCGCCCTCTTGTGGCCATCATAGGGTGCCGGCGGGCATTTGTCAAGAATTTTATTCCATGATGTCTACGTATCGAGGACATCATCAGACTATCTTGCTCGTCTTCACACGCGTCCTGCTGGACAGGCGCCGCCGCGACAGCCACCAGAAAAAGCCGAAGAGCCGGGGCAAACATCACAGTCTTTGTTCTTGTAACGCAGAATGTTCACTTTTCGGTATATAGTCTCCAGATCACGGGCACCGCAATCCGGACAGCTGATACTTTTATCTGTCCTGTCCTTTACCGTAGCCTTGATACTGAAGGCTGTTTGGCAGGCTGCGCAGCGCAGATCATAATATGGCAAAGCCATTCACCTTCCTTTCATTTTCCATAGCTTACCATTCCAGGCGGATGTTGAGCAAGCCATGCGCCGGTATAACAACACGGACAGTCGGTCCGTTTATTTCCGGCTGATTTTCAGTCTGGTTGAGCGGATGCTCCATCAAGTTGGTGAGGACAGCCCGCACTGGCCTGCTCCAGCAGGATAGGCGTGCCACTTCCGGCTGATCACTGAGCGAATAAAGGCGAACGAGCAAGGCGTGGCCATCTTCTGTTTCTTTTATTGCTGACAGAAAAACACGCTGGCCGCTGACGGCAAAGAGCGAAGTTTGCAATGGTCGTGAGCCTCGCTGTCCGGAAGGAACAGTCAGGGCAAGCAAAGGTTCATTAAAAGACAAAGCCGTCAAGCCGGGACAGGTGCCGTCATCATCAACCAGACCAAGACCTATGTTAATCTGGTGCTCGCCGACTTCCGGCCAAGGATCAGGATCAATGCTGGAACGGATCAAGGTCATGGCCAGACCCTCTTCAGTGCCCCTGAAACCATATTTGCTGTCTGATAGCAACACAACCGCCCGGCCTCCGGATTCCTTACTGGCAGCGAGCGCATAAACGGTGGCCGGCACATCGTGTGGCAGCGGCGGACGTACGATTTCACCCATGGGGACGCTGTAACGCAGCTCTTTTTCCCCTTTTTTCAGCGGTAGGTGGAAATTCAGCTGCGGCAGCCCGTCAGCCAGACTGCCGATTTCCTGCCACGTCACCTGAACCTGCAGGCGCAGCAGGCGTTCCTGATGGTGCAGCGCAAGGGTCACGCTCAGGCTTGAGCCGTGGCCGAAGGTTGTTGTCCAGCTTATTTTCTGACAGAGAGGGCCAAAACTGCGTTCTGTGAAGCGCACCGTTCCATGAAGCGAACTGATCTGCTGGTAAGCACCCACCACCCAGGCGGTCATACCGCGAGAGGCGTCTTCCCTGATCAGGCGGAACATGCCTGTTGCCTGTTGTTCTCCCACAAGGTCAAGTCCTGTTTCTTTATCGATAAAGGATACAATGGTTGCGTTCAGCGGCGACAGTTCAACTCTAAGATAATCATTTTCCAGCACATGCCTGTCCGGCTTCAATGTGCGCAAGTCAAACGAAGAGACCGGAATTGAACGGGACGGCCATTCATCAATCATGATGGTACGGTACCCTGCAGCAGGTACACGCAGGAAAACAGAAACATTCTGGTACTGGTGTCCCCAGTATTGATCTTTGCCCGTTGTCAACAGCTGGTGCGGCAGATGCTGACCATAGCCGTCTTGAACCCGTATACGGCTGCTGTCCCCCGGCCAGTCCCAGAGCGTTATGTCACAGAGCTGCTCCCGCTCGAAAGGAAGCGGATTCCAAACCATAAAAAACCGGCGCAGTCCGCTGTGGCTGGATGTACGTGCCAAAAGGCCCCGTCCCGTCGGGTATCCGACACCTGCGCCTTCAGAGCGCGACCAGCGGATGTCCTCAGCAACCGACAGGGCGCTTGGGTTAATCTGTGCGGC
>JAAYLM010000248.1 GCA_012521915.1 Oscillospiraceae bacterium
CCCAGTCAAGCTAACCTTGTAGCTTTCTATATTCCGAGTGGAAATTTCCACTAAGAACTGATGTCAATGAAGCAGCTCTTTGCTGCTTGGTGGCTCTATCCGGCCACAACTATATTGTACTAGGAGAGACTGAAGTTGTCAGACGAAGAAACGATAGCAATCATTCTGGATAGTGCGTACATGCAGTTTTTTATTGGTATGCATAGCTTTTCAGATCGGGCTCCCTTCGATTCATCAACGATGACTTATTTCCGCAAGCGCCTGACGCCAGAGATCCTGGCTGAAATCAATCAGCTGATTGTCGAAGCAAGCAAAGAAGATGATCACCACGATGACAGTGCTGGTTGTGATACCGGAACGTCAGACGATGACAAGCCGGACCCCAGGAACGAAGGAACGCTGATTCTCGATGCGACCTGCGCACCCGCTGACATTCAATTCCCGACCGATGTTGCCCTCCTCAATGATAGCCGTGAAAAGCTTGAAGAGATGATCGACGATCTGCAAAAAGGCTGCGACGAGAAGAAACCCAGAACCTACAGGCTGAAAGCACACCAGGTTTATCTGCGCTTCGCCCGTAACCGCAAGCCGCGTTACAAACAGATTCGCCGCGCCCTTCGTGAACAACTCGGTTTTGTCCGTCGTGATCTTGAGCTGGTCAAAGAAATGATTGCTAGAAGCAGCCGTCAGCTGACACTCCGGCAAATACAGTATTGGCAGACCATTCAAAATGTTTACCGTCAGCAGCTGGAGATGTACGAACAGAAGAAACACAAGGTCGATGACCGCATTGTCAGTATTCACCAACCCTGGGTACGACCGATTGTCCGGGGAAAAGCAACCGCCGATGTCGAATTTGGCGCCAAGATTTCGGTCAGCCTGGTCAATGGATATGCCATGATTGAGCAATTGGACTGGCATGCTTTCAATGAATCCGGCGATCTGCAGACAGCCGTTGAACGATACAGAGAACGACATGGCTTCTATCCCGAACGGATTCTGGCCGACAAGATCTACCGGAACCGCAAGAACCGCCAATATTGCGTAGAACTGGGCATCCGTATGAATGGACCAAACCTGGGTCGGCCGCCCAAAGACAAGAAAGTGTACGATGAGCAGAAGCGACAGGAACGGTCAGAAGCAGGTGAACGGAACGCAGTTGAAGGCAAATTCGGGGAAGCAAAGCGATGCTACACGCTCAGCCGGGTGATGACGCGCCTCAGAAACACCAGCGAGGTCTTGATTCACATGACTTTTCTGGTGATGAACCTGGAGAAACGGCTCCGGGATATTATTTTACTCTTTTACCGTTGGCTGTTTGTTGAGCAGCTGGCGTTCGCGTGAAGAAATTTGGGGTTTATTCAGCAGCTCCTATTTATGAAAACCGGTTTGAGGTGTTGTTCAGGTCTGGGGTGATGGTTGAGGTGGCGGGATAGTTTAGGCAAATCTTACCCTCTGATAGCGACTAACTGAGATTCGATCAAATGCAGACCGCTTACTATCGTCAAATGACATCAGAAACAGCCGAATTTAAATTTGCAGCATATCTCTGGATTAAAAGAGCCGGAATTCGCAGGAAC
>JAAYLM010000249.1 GCA_012521915.1 Oscillospiraceae bacterium
CGATGATCAAGCTGCGCCAGGGACGAACCAGTTTTATAATCGCTCACCGGCTTTCAACAATCCGTGACGCCGATGAAATTCTGGTGATCGACGGTGGTAGAATCATTGAAAGAGGCAATCACCGCGATCTTATGGCTGCAGACACTTTTTACCGCCGTCTTTATCATGGCCAGTTCGAACAGGCGATGTTGTCATGAATCAGCAAAATCATCTGATGGCAGGAGGTGGCAAACCATGACACTGGAGCCGGCAATAATGTTGATCTTTGGCAGTACCGGAGACCTTTCTCACAAAAAGCTCTATCCGGCCCTGTACGCGCTGCACGCTGCCAACCGTCTGGCGGACAACACCGTCGTGCTTGGGATCGGCCGGCGAGACTGGGATGACGGGCGGTATCGGGAAAGCATAGCCGCGGCAGTCCGTTCAGCTGAACCTGCAGCAGAGAAGACTATGGCAGATTTTACCGGCCGGTTTTTCTATCATTGCCTTGACATGTCCGATAAAACAGCCTACAACAGCTTGTGGCACAAGGCTGGTCAGCTGGAAAAGCTACATCACCTTCAAGGGAATAGGCTCTACTTTCTGGCAACGGCCCCCGATCATTTCCCGCTGATCACCAGACAGCTCGGACTAGGTCAGCCTGCGATACCTGGTTGTTTCCGGCGTCTTATGATTGAGAAACCTTTTGGTGCAGATCTGTCAACTGCTCGCGCATTCAACAAACAACTGCGGCAAGTTTTTGCAGAAGATGAGATTTTTCGTATTGACCATTATCTGGGAAAAGAAATGCTGCAGAACATTCTCGTACTGCGCTTTGCCAATCAGCTTTTTGAACCGGCATGGAACTGCCACCACATTGACCACATCCAGGTATCGGTCACAGAACCTTTCGGAATCGAGCAGAGGGCAGGCTATTATGACAAGAGCGGTGCGCTGCGTGACATGGTGCAAAGCCACTTGCTGCAGCTGGTCGCCCTGCTCACTATGGATCAGCCATCAGGAGAGCAGGCTGATGATATCCGCGATGCCAAAGTGCGCCTTCTGCGTGCCATAAGACTGTTCAGCAGAGAGGCCGCTGAAACCGATGTGGTCATGGGGCAATATGACGGTGATGAACGTCGGCGTCCTTACCTCAAGGAAGATGGCATCCCCCCTGACTCGCGGACAGAAACCTATGCTGCGCTGCGCCTCTGGATTGATCAAGGACGCTGGCAAGGTGTTCCTGTCTATGTTCGGACAGGAAAAAGACTACAGCGTCATTTAGCAAAAATAACCATTGTCTTCAAAGAACCGTCATATGACATTCAGGACCAGGATGACAGGCGGAATATCCTGGTCATCCGTATCCAGCCCGAAGAAGGAATCGATTTGCGTTTTAACATCAAACAGCCTGGTATGACAAACGCGGTTACTCAAGCCCGGATGAACATATGCCAAAACTGTGACCCATTGACGCAGTCGCCGCAAGCTTATGAGAAACTAATCCATGATGCCTGGCAGGGCGACCTGAGCCTGTTTACCCGCTGGGATGAAATTGAAGCAACCTGGACACTGATCGACAGCATCCGGCTCTGGCGTGCAAAACTGCCGCTTTATCTATATCGTTCTGGATCAGACGGGCCTGTAGCGGCAGACCGCATGCTGGAGCGGGACGGGCGGGCATGGCTGGATCTTTAGACTGGCGCTTGACCAGGACAAACACAGCCAGACGGCGCGCTGCATCCAGCAGCGTGCCGCTTATTCGTTCTGGTAAAGCAGACCCTGCTGATCCAGCGCGGCGACAATACGGCGAAAAACCATTTCATCAGGGCAGTGGATGGTATGCAGGTGAACACCGTCCGTGATGTGCGACAGCAGCTGAATCTGCTCGTCATTGACTTTGTTGAGGAAAAGGTCAGCGTCAAAGCGTGAATTAATCTGCAGCTGGGCGACCAGCTGGCCGTATATTGGATGATCGATGATCACATCATGCAGGTTGCCGCCCAGATCTGTTATGGTATATAGTTCGGCCTGCATCTGATCCCGGCTGTGGCGGCAGGCAACCGTACCGGTATACCCCTTTGCCAGCTCCCGTTGCAGAACATAACCACGGGGCGTCGACTGGATGTTCAGACCGGTTGCGCGCAATATGGCAATATCCCCGACAATGACCTGCCGGCTGACACCATATTGCCGGGCAAGCGTTGAGGCGCTGACTGGGTCCACGCTGATGACCAGATCATTCGCAACACATTGACGCCTTTCGGATGACGTATGCATGCTTTTTCCTCCCTGATGCGAGCAACAGAAGGGCTTCGAACATCAGAACCGGCTGCGGTCGGCCCAAAGGCCCAGGGCGGGGTTGCTGATATAAAAGATTTCCTCGCCGTCCGGCATGGTATTAAAACCGTCTTTCAGGTGATCAGGATTGTAATGCTTGATGGCTTCATCCAGTGGGCAGTACTTGAAGTTGACCTGTTCAATTTCTTTCCGTGTCAACTGTGCGACGGCGTAAGTGATGCCGAACTGCTCATCTGAAGAGCCGTGGATCAGATGGGCTGCAACCGACAGATTATCCTGCAGATCTTTGTTATCCGCGATCAGCTCGATGACCCGTTTGCGGCCAACATAGCCATACTTGCGGATCAGGCGGTCGTTGTCATCGTCTTCACCGAACTTGCGCACACCAGGCGCGAGAACAAGCAGCTCGCCGTCCTGGGCCATAGCCAGGCGGGTGCGGTAAATAGCCTTGTTTCCCAGCCATGTGCTTTTAAATTCCCGTTCGTCAAGGTAGACAACTACTTTTTTCAGCGGTTGATCCATAAAGTTGAGATTCTTTTCCTGACTTAGACGGACCCCTGCCTCAAAAAGTTTTCTGTCCCGTCCGGCAAACAAACCGTGGATTGCCACATCGCCGCCGGCTGCCGTAGTCACCGTGAGGACATACATCACGGGAAGATCTTGCAGGAAATGGGTTTCGGCATAATCAAATACCTGACGGACCGGGGAATGGTCTCGTCCCATAATCCGGTCCATACCATAGAAAGCGCCGAGCATATGGCTGCTATTGATCATGCGGTTTCCGCCGCAGCCGACAAAAATATTCTTGCTGTAGTTGGCCATGCCAACAACTTCATGGGGAACAACCTGGCCAATAGATATGATCAGGTCATAGGAGGGATCAAGCAGGTGCTTGTTGATTTCCACATCAATCGGATCATGCATCAGTCCTTCGGAAATATCGCGAATGAAATCACCGGGGACTTCACCTATCTTAACGACATCAGTACGCCAGTTGTGTCTGATCATGGATGAATAAGGCACATCAGGACCGAAAAAAGCCCGGTATTCCGCTTCGCTCATCGCTTCATGGGTGCCGAGAGCCGGTAGAATATCGACGGTGCTGTGATGCTTCAACAAATCATAGTACATAGCGGTGAGTTTACCTGCTCCTGAATGCATGCGGGTGAAGTCCGGAGGTATCAGAAGCACACGAGAAAGACTGCCTGCCTGACCGTCCAGCGATTCTTCAAGCGCCTGCTGCAGTTCATGGTCGGCCAGACCACGGTCTTCTGTTGCGTATTTTTCGATATAAGGTTGTTTAAAGGGCATATGCCAGCACCTCTTTCAAAATTGTAAAGCCAGTTTCCCAGTATTGTCCTTATCATAGCATGATCTGTCCGGCTTTTCACGAACCTCTGATACGGTTAGCGTAATTATAAACATCATTTTGCATGCGGTAAGCCTGTCCATCCATATCATATGCTGTCATATGGCCTGTAAAAAACGAAGTTCTGCACATTTCTCACAAATCCGGCGTCACTCAGGGCGCCAACCGATTCAGACGGGAAGTCCTTAACCGACAGCCGGTTTAACAGCGGGAAGATCCTTTTTTCTTTGAATTGCACTGTCAAGGCACGGAGCGCGTCGACAAGGCAGTCCTGATCAAAAACCCGCAGCTGCTGCCCCTGCCTTTCCAGAACAGCAATCGGTCTGCCTTCCTGCAACGCTACAGCTGTGCCCGGAACAATAAGAAAAGAACGATCCTGGCTATGGGTGAGGCTTTTGCCCCAGGGTTGTGCCGGATCGACGGCCGGCAGCCAGATGATACCACGACCAGTCTGCTGCAGCTGCTGCAGAAAAGCAACATCCGACTCGCGCATATACTGTAAACCGGGCAGACCCGCAATAAAATAACCACGCCTTGCCTGCCCTGTATACTCCTGAGTGCGTAGAACCTCCATGGCCTCATCCCATGAATCACCGGGATAGGTTGCGCGACAAACGACGATGACGCGGGCGAAGGCTTGTTCCAGTTTTTGCTCAATGTCTGTCGTACGCAACGGATAAACAACCGACCAGCGCCCGGATGACATGGCTCTGGAGCGTAATCTGGCTCGTTGGGCAGGCGGCAGCTGTTCTGTGTTGGCTGAAGAGAGCCATGCTCGCACAGGCATGAAGCTGTCAGCATAAACCAGGCCCTTTTCCATCAAGTGCAACAGTAAATCAAACACAACTGTGTGATCAGCCAGATCAGCCAGCTGTCGCAAGGAAGAACTTCCTCGTTTAAGCAGCGTGTTATAGACTGTTTTCTCCAGTCCCGTTAATGCTTCAGCTGCTCCGCTAAGATCGGCCTGCCAGTCAATCTGTTCATAGAGATGGAAAGAGAGTTTTTTATCAGGGGAAAGCTGCCAGAAAAAAATCCCTTCAGACAACAACTCATCCAGCTGTTCCGGCCGGTAGCCTGGCAGTCGGAACGGCAGGAGCGTGCTCTCCCATAGTTCTGCGGTAAAAGGTCGGTCCGATAAGGCCTGAAGAACTGATTCCGGCTTATGCTCGCCAGACAGCATCTTACGGATACCGGCCACCAGCAGTGCTGCATAACATTCGGGCGGCCGGGTCTGAATTTGCGATCGCAGCAACCGCAAGGCCGTACGCCGCGCATTTTTATAGATGACGGCATGGTGAAATACGTCATCTTGCCTGATCACTTCCTTTTGGTCCTCCAGCGTGTTGAGAAGCAGTCGTGTCTCTTCTGCCGCCCAGCCATAACGCCCGGCAACCTGCATGGCAGTATGGCCGCCACGATAGCGCAGCAGCCTGCGAATCAGCTGTTGCCGCGCGTCTGAATCGCCTGCAAGCAACGCCTGTTTATACAGAACATCCTGTTCTGTGGCTATCCATAAGCCGGGTTCTATATAGCGCACTCTGTTTTCCCGGGACAGGATATCGATCCAGGCAGGCGGAACCGTCAGCTCTCCTGCCTGCAGATCGCCTTCAATCATCAGGAGATTATGCAGACTACCTGCATCTTTGGGCAGCTGTTTACGTGCTGCCGCTGCAGCCAGCTGATTTGCATCCGGTTTTATCCCCTGCTCAGTAGTTTTGCTGGCATCTGACTGCTGAATCGCCGGTGTTGTGGGCGCATATTGGTACATCATGGCTGCTTCGAAACGCATGAACAGCCTTGCGCTCAGCGGAGAGGGCCCTCGCGGATGTTTTTCCAGCACATGCATGGATCCGTCTTGTATGCTGTGCAGAAGGTTGATCACACCTGGCAAGTTCCAATAATCCTCCAGGCATTCTCTGGTCGTTTCCCGGATCAGGGGATGATCTTTTTGACTGCTGAGCATGTCAAGCATTTCAGTGCCGCGCAGACGTTGAACCCAAAGGGGTTGCCTGCCTGCCTGGCGAACACCCATCATCAGCGCACGTGAGGCGTTATAGCGGAAGGCCATGTTGAAAAGAGGTGTTGTGGTGACTTTCGCTGTTAACTGTGCCTGGGCTGACGCTGCAGACAACTGCTGCAAAAGGCCGGCAGGCAGGTCGATGTTGTCAAATGGATAAAGCAGGATGCCATCATCATCAGCAACATAGGAAATAAACTGGCCGGTCTGCTGTCTCGCCTGTTCAACCAGAAGAACAGCCAGAGGTTCATTGACAGGCTGACCGAACAGGGTGTGGATCATGACCTGCTGCCGATCCTGCTCATCCCGGAAATGCTCGACCAGGATGGTCTGGTCGTCCGGGAAGCCGCCCATGCTCATGATCTGGCTTTCCATCAAATGTTCAACAGCATCCACACCAGACTCATCCAAACCCAGCCGGACCAGTGAAGAGCGCAGCGTCCCGTTTTGCTGGTCTTGCACCAGTTGACGCAGCCACCTGCCAAAAGC
>JAAYLM010000250.1 GCA_012521915.1 Oscillospiraceae bacterium
AATCGATGTCGATCCACTTGTGAAATCAGGGTTGGTTCCCTCCGAAGCATCGACAAAAGCTGGCATGCTGGCCCAGAATACCGTAAAGGCAAGCAGAAAAGTTAAAAATTGGAATAGTTATGTTTTTTTCAATACGACCATTGTGTTCACCCCTTCATAGGACATCATCTTGCGAAGATTCAACCAGTCGTTCTTATGTGCTTATCAATATGATCCGTTATTATGGATACAAAAAAGCTGCCGTTCGAATATCGAATCAGCAGCCATAATTTATGATGTATTTTTTTATATTAAAAAACAGTTTCGTTTAAAGTTTGCAGAGTTTTATTATGGTCACAATCGAATGAGACGTCTTGGCAACCGGACGGTCATAACAGTTTCATAAAACTGTTTTAGACTCACGGCTTTGCGAACCAGGCTTTCACCTGGGGAACCTTTATCAGATGTTCATCCACACGGCGGTCTATGGATAGAAAATCATCCTGCCAATTCGTATTCGATTGTCAAACTGCAAAGAATCTTAATAACTAAATATAAGATCCTGATTGGATTGTAACACCACCATGATCAAAGGTCAATAGCGATGCAATAAATGCCCTTGACTTTTTTGCCTTTTTATAAAATGCGTAACCCTGGCAACAAATACAAAACCAGGCGGCCGGGCGTGGTATATCATTTTTACCGGTTTTTATGCGTTTTATATCTGTATTGCGCCCACTGGCTGTTCTGGCGCAAATCCCCTATAATTTAAAGGAACCACCCGCTAACCCTGAACGTTTACCTGCACCCTACAGGAGGCATATCACATGAATATCCTGATTGCTGATGACCAGACACTGTTTCGCGATATGATGCGTGCCTTGCTGGAAAAAGAAAAAGACCTCCAGCTGGTCGGCTGTGTCGGCAATGGCCAGGAAGCCGTAACAGTCTGCTGCGCCCGGCCGGTCGATGTCGTGCTCATGGATGTCCGCATGCCGGAAATGGACGGCATAGCCGCTGCCAGGTTGCTTCAGCAAAAAGCGCCGCAGGTCCGGGTTGTACTTTTGACTGCCTTCGCTGAACGTGATTTGGCTAACCTGGCGGGTTTGGACAACATCCGCGGTGTCCTGCTCAAGGATATGCACGCCGCGGACCTGGTCCAGGCCATTCGCCTGTGCGGCCATGATTTCTACATCGCCGAAAAAGGATGTCTGCCCGCCCTGGCAAACGCCGGTGGTCAATTTGCTGAAGCAAGCGATCCTGCCAAGCAGAACGCCTTCTCTTCACTGGACTTGCAGATCATCACCTGCCTGACCCGCGGCATGAGCAACCGGGAGATCGCGGACCACATCAATTATTCAGAAGGCACCGTGAAAAGCCATATCTCGCGCCTGCTGACAGAACTGGATCTCAAGGACCGTACTCAGCTGGCTCTTTTTGCCCTGAAGCATCAGCTTGCTTAGGCGTCGGGCCTGTTTCCGGCAGCGGTACGTGGATATAAAGGCCGAAACCGCTGCTGTCACTTTGCAGACGCAAGGTTCCTCCCAGTGCGTGCACGCGTTCTTCCATATTTTGCAGGCCAAAGCCTTTTTCAATCTTCGCCGCCCCTTCCCCATCATCCAGGATAACCAGGTCATATCCGGTCGGTTCAATCTGTAAAAACAGGTTGACCGTACTGGCCTGTCCGTGCTTGACCGCGTTGGTCAGGGCTTCGCGGCAAACTTGCAGCAACTGGCTGTGATGGGTCTGCGGGATCCGGTCTGGACCGCCGCGAATGGTCGTTTCCAAACGGGTACCCGTCAAAGCCAGGTCTTTGGCCAGGTTCTCGATTTGCCTGGTCAGCCAACCCGGCTGAGGGGCAACATCCTGTTCCTGACCCGAAGTCAGAGACAGATGCTGCAGCACCTGCCTCAGCAGTTCGGCCGCTTCCTTCAGCACCTTTTCGCTGGTGTCTTCTTCACATTCAACACGCTGCAGTAAAGCCATCAGGATGATCAGCTTGTGGCCTATTGAATCATGCATTTCCCGGGCCAGACGGTTGCGAACCTGAATGCTGCGCAGTTCAGAGGATATGGAAAGATAGTGCTGCAGGGACTGGTTGGCGCTTTCCAGCTGCTCGTGCTGGCCAGCCAGCAGCTGGCGCTGCTGGTGTTCCTGATCCAGATCAACCAGGCGGCAGACCTTACCGACCAGCCGTTCACTACGATCCAGAACCGCCTGGATGTTCAGCTCATAAAGGCGGGTTCCGCCAGCTGTATCCAGCATGATCTCCTGACTTTGAGGCAGCGGCTGTTCCGGATCCCGCAGCAGTTTGACACTGAGATCGCTGACGGGCATAAACGGCCGGATCTCAATGGACGGGGCAAACAGGCGGGCTAGCGCGGGATTAAAGTCGATGATACGGTCCTGCATGTCGCAGATGATCAGGGCGCTGCCGATTTCATTGAGGATCGTGCGCCGGGCCAGCGGCGTGATGTTGAGCAGATGGTAGCGCAGAGCCGCCAGACCGAAACAGCTCACCGAAAAGGACAAAAGCAAAGGTTCCAGATCAAGGCTGATCAGCAGGACGCGATATTGTTTGAGCGCGTAGGGCAGAAATGGCGCCAGAATCAAGATGATGTAGCCGATGGCGGCTATCCTGTGCCGTTCCATTCGCCGGTATAGTGCCAGGCAGCTGAGCAGCAGCCCGATCAGTACATAGATGCCGTTGATGGC
>JAAYLM010000251.1 GCA_012521915.1 Oscillospiraceae bacterium
CTGCAGTGTAGCCGGCACCCATACCCAGGCCGTCAGCCAGGGAAGGCAGCACCGCATGCTTGCTGGCAAACATTTCTGCTCGGGCAAGTATAATACAGTTGACGGTTATCAGAGGGATGAAAATACCCAGTGATTCATTCAGTGCCGGCAAAAAAGTCTGCATAAGCAGCTGCACAATGGTAACAAAACCAGCGATGACCGTGATAAAGGCAGGTATTCTGACTTTTTCCGGAATAATATTGCGCAGCAGGGAAATGACCAGGTTTGACCCCAGCAACACAAAAGTAGCTGCGATGCCCATACCCAGGCCATTCTCCATGGTTGTTGTAACCGCCAATGTGGGACAGGTGCCAAGTATCAGACGCAGTACCGGGTTTTCAGTCAGCAAGCCTTTACTGAATTCTTTACCCAGGCTGATGCTTTTTTTTCTGGCCATGCTTATTGTTCTCCTTCCAGCTGAGTATAGGTCAGGACAGCGATATTGACGGCTTCCGTGACTGCTCTTGAAGATAGGGTCGCGCCGGATATGGCATCAACCTGCTGATCCTGCCCGCTCTGGGCAGACAGTGCGAATTTTCTGTCGGCAGGTTTTAGAAAAAATTGTTGCAGGAAGGCGCTGCCTTCCACTTTTTTACCCAATCCAGGTGTTTCCTCATTGCTGAGCACACGGACACCGCTGATGATCCCCTCGTTGGAGATTGCGATCATAACCGGTACTTGCCCTCCGTAACCGCGCCTTTCTCCAACAACCAGGTACCCCAGACTTTTCCCATCAGATGATTGGACTTGCATAATCTCTTTCAGTCCCTCAACGATGTTGCCAGGTTCTGGCAGATCCAAAGATAGAAACCCGGCTGCTTCCGGAAACAAGGCGAGACGGTTGGCGTTGGCAGCAGCTTCTTCTTGCTTTGCCCGTTGTTCGCGGGTTAGCTCATAGGTCAAAGAAAGCAGGCCGGTTGTGATCAGGCAGATAACACATAGGATGACCGCCGGCATGATCAACTTATGATTTGGCATGGCGCACACCTCCGAAGGGAACCGGAATTGTCCAGTTGTCGATATGCGGGGTTAGAATGTTCATAAATAATATGGCAAAGGAAACACCCTCGGTCATTCCGCCAAACAAGCGGATTAAAGCAGTGATCAGCCCGCAGCCGACCCCGAAGATGATTTTGCCTTTGCGGCTCAGTGGTGAGGTCACATAATCTGTCGCCATGAAAAATGCCCCTAAAAACAAACCGCCGGAAAGCACATGATAGAGGGGATCCTGACCGAACGCTGCCGTAAGCGCAGCAACCGTACCGATATAGGTGAGGGGAATCCAGGGGGTAATGACTTTTCGGATGAACAGGTAAATGATACCGATGGAGAGGGCGAGTATGGAAACCTCCCCGAGACAGCCACCTTTCAACCCGGTCAAAAGGTCAAGGTAGTCCGGCATCGCCGCACCACCGTTTTCACCTGCCTGTATCAGGTATAGAGGTGTGGCTGTGGCGATCAGGTCGACACCTTCACCAATAATACCGCCGCTTCCCTCCAAACGAGATGAAAGGATGGCCCAACGTGTCATTGCTGCTGGAAAAGAGAGCGTGAGAATGATACGGGCAGCCAGTGCTGGGTTGACAAAGTTCTGGCCGATGCCGCCAAACATTTGCTTGACAACAACAATTGCTACGAATGAGCCGATAATCGGCAACCAGACAGGTACTGTGGGCGGCAGGTTGAACGAGAGCAGCAACCCGGTCACCACGGCGCTGAGGTCACTGATGGAGTTGTATCTTTTCATCAGTCGGCGGCACAGGTATTCGAACAACACGGCAGAGCCTGTTGTCAGAAGAACAATGTAAAGAGATCGCAGCCCGAACATGTAGATCGAGACCACCAGGGCGGGCAGCAGGGCGATGATGACATCGAGCATCAGCCGCGTTGTGGTCGCATTGTCACGGATGTGTGGTGATGAAGATACTTGAAGATTCATGAACCGGCGGCCTCCTTTGCCGATGCGGCGCGTACGTACATTTTGCCGTTGCGGATGTTCTGGACAAGATAACGTTTGGCCGGGCAGACAAAGGTGCAACTGCCACATTCTATGCAATCCATAATGTGATACTGATTCAATCCGTCAACATCTTTGTTGCGGGCCATATTATCCAAATCAGTCGGCATAAGGTGCATTGGACAGACATTCACACAGCGTGCGCAGCGGATGCACTGCGTCTCTGGCGGAATGGCAGCCTCTTTCTGGTCAAAAACCAGAATGGCGTTATTCTGCTTGATGATGCTGGCTTCGAGACGGTCCAGTGCCACCCCCATCATTGAGCCGCCCATGATCACCTTGCCCGGGTCTGTGTTCAAACCGCCGGCTGCTTCTATGACATCAGGGATCGGGGCCCCGATTGGAACATTAATGTTACATGGCACCTTGACGGCACTCCCGTCGAGTGTCAGACGTTTTCTTATTAGCGGTATGCCGGTTTTCAGATATTTGGAGATGAATCGGACGGTGCTGACGTTCAGGACCAGGACCTTAACATCATGAGGAAGGCCACCGGCGGGCACTTTACGCTGCGTCAGGGTGTAAACCAGCATTTTCTCCGCACCTTGTGGGTAGATCGTTTTCGTACGGATGATGGAGATGTCGGGATGGAGATTGGCTGCCAGTCTTAGCTTCATCAGCTCATAGTTGAGAACCTCGGTTGCCAGCGGCTTATTATCCTCGATGCCGACACGGGCTTTAGGAATGCCCATGTAATTCATCACCTGGATGATGCCATCGATAATTTCGTCCGGGTGTTCTGCACACTGACGAAAATCAGCGGTGATATAGGGTTCGCATTCTGCCGCGTTGATGACCAGAATATCCGGTTCTTTACCCGGTGGCGGCAACATCTTCATATAAGTAGGGAAACCGGCACCACCCAGGCCGACAAGCCCTGAATCACGCAGTGCCTGGACAAAAGACGCTTTGTCTGTGACAACTGGCGGTTTGATTTGATCATCAAAAGTATTCAAACCGTCCGATTCAATCACAACAACCTGCACAGCTCGCCCTGAACTGGCGACTTCCTTATGGACGGACTGGACTGTTCCCGAAACACTGGCATGAATAGGAACCGCCATAGGGGCGTCAGCACGGCCAATCAACTGGCCAACCCGAACATATTCACCAGTCTTGACAACACAGGTGCAGGGTGGGCCAATATGCATGCCCATGGGGATGCGGACTGTTTTAAAACTGTCCAGCCGCACCGTCGGATAAAAATGGGTGTTTTTGTTGCCCCGCGGATGCACACCGCCGGAAAATTTTGAAAAATTAATCACTCAGGCTACCTCCCGGATCAAGGCGAATCTAGATCACATTGCCACAGTCTAATATATCATAAACCGGAAAAAATGGTAGTCATTTAGCGGAAATTCCCAAGCTCAACCACGGATATTGAGGCTGATTTGTAAAAAATAACAGTGCTAAACGTTTTCGGACGGAACAAATATAAACAGGACGCCTAAATTATGAAGATCTGTTGCCATGGTCATATAATGCAAACGATTACAATTCTATAAATATTGTCTGACCATCGGCCAAGCTCCGCTGATCAAGCACATGTTCTTGCATGACTGCTTGTTTTGCTCAGTGCAGAATGATATAATATATATGAACATATGAGCATATAAACATATAAAAGATTAAACCAGAAAAAGGAAGGCGATCCGCATGGCTACGCTCACTAAAATAAACAAAATGACTGGTAACCCGCAGAAATCCGGACAAGCAGCAGTGTCAGATCAAATTTTACTAGAATCGAGTGAACTGTTTAAAGTTCTGGGCGATCCTTCACGTATGAGGTTGATCAGTGCCTTGCTGCGCTCGGAGCTGTGTGTTCAGGATTTGGCCGAAGTGACTGATATGAGCCAGTCAGCTGTATCCCATCAGTTGCGTGTATTACGCCAGGCACGCCTGGTACGATACCGCAGGTCGGGTCGCCTGACGGTTTACGCGCTGGCTGACGATCATATCAGTCAGCTCGTAGCTTTGGCGCTGGAACATGTTATGGAAAAGACAAAAACCGTTTATGATGCTTGACAGGAGGCGCACGCCATGGCAAATGACAGCGATAAAATGACTCAGTTGCGGTTCCGCATCGATAATCTGGACTGCAGCACCTGCGCCGCCCGCATGGAAGACGCAATAAGCCAGTTGCCTGGAGTGGGTGCTGTTCAGCTCGATTTCGCTACAGCAAAGCTGCGCGTTGCCGTTCACGAGTCAAGTCAAACAGATCGGCTGACAGATCATATTCAGAAGCTCATCAGCAGCATTGAACAGGACGCAACGCTCTTAACGGAAGAGACTGAGCATTCCGGCCAGACCGGACCCTCTGCAACGCCCGTCGATCCCCTTGTGGAAAAGCCGCTCAGTGGCTGGCGTTCGCATCTCATAAGGCATCTGGTCTTACCTTGGAAAAGCATCCTGCGCCTTGCCATCGGGGCTGTTATGTTTATCTTCCCCTGGGTGATTGATTTGCCTGATATCGCTTCAAAGTGGCTTTGGATTCTAGCCTGGCTGGTTCTGGGTGCTGATGTGCTCTGGACGGCTGTGCGTAAAATAGCACGCAGACAATGGTTTGATGAACATTTCCTCATGAGCCTTGCAACCATTGGTGCCTTGGTGCTTGGCGAATATCCTGAAGCGGTCGCTGTCATGCTTTTCTACCAGACCGGTGAACTGCTGCAGCACATGGCGGTTGATCACTCAAGGCGATCGATCCGTGCCTTGCTGGCCATACGTCCGGACACCGCCTTGCGTCTGACCCAGAACGGTACCGAACAGATACACCCAAAAGACGCGGCAGTTGGAGACCACATGATGATCAGACCAGGCGACCGGGTTCCACTGGACAGTCAAATCATGGAAGGGTTTTCGACAATGGACACTGCAGCCTTAACTGGGGAGAGCCAGCCTCTAGCGGTAGAGGCTGGTTCTGAAATCAAAGCTGGTTACGTCAATGGGGATGGCATGCTGATCACTGTGGTCTTACGAACGGAAGCTGAATCAGCCGTCAGTCGAATCCTGAGGCTTGTGGAAGATGCAGTAGCGCGAAAAGCGCCGGCTGAAAGATTTATCACCCGCTTTGCCCGTATTTACACACCGCTTATGATTGGCCTGGCATTTCTGCTGGCATTTTTACCACCACTCCTGCTGGACCAGCCTGTTCAGGATTGGCTTTACCGGGCCTTGATTCTCATTGTCATATCCTGTCCTTGTGCGCTGGTTTTGTCTGTTCCGCTCAGCTATTTTGCGGCCATTGGCCATGCTTCATCACTGGGTGTGCTGATAAAAGGCGGTCAGTACCTGGACAAACTTGCTACCGTCAAGTCCATGGCCTGGGATAAAACAGGTACCTTGACTGACGGGACTTTTCAGGTGCGGCAGATTAACGCGCAAAAACCCTGGACACAAGATGAAGTTCTTCATTTGGCGGCCTTGACGGAAATGGGTTCAAGCCACCCGCTGGCCCGTTCTCTGATAGCTGCATGGAAGGCCATTTCAGATGAACCGCTGGATATGGCACGTGTCAATCTTGTTCAGAACTTACCTGGGGGCGGACTGGCGGCAACGGTTGGCTCAGCTGAGATCCTGCTGGGCAATGCAGGTTTGCTGA
>JAAYLM010000252.1 GCA_012521915.1 Oscillospiraceae bacterium
CTGTTCCTTAAGCGGCAGGCATTTAGCGCAGTCGTGCAGAATGGCAGCCAGCGCCACCTGACGTAAATCCACTTGATGCCGCCTGGCCAGATGCAACGCATACATCATAACATTCAGTGAATGCAGCAGCTGTTTGCGCTTGAGCAAAGGCCACAAACGCTGCTCCATCAGGTGCAGCGCCACCCAGAGCCCCTGATCCACTTCGATCAGCTCGTCATTCCAGCGATAAAGGGCATGCTTTTTGATAAAACGCGCAACTTCGGGGAGAACATAATCATCGATCGGCTGCCCTACTGTGGCCAACTTTCTGATGCGGGTCGCAGACAGGTCAATGGACGGTGCGTCGAAAAACTGAATTCGTGCGCCGAGTTTTTCGCGCAACTGCTGGGCTAGTTTGCGTGACGCATCATCGGCGACGCCTCCGCGATTGGCCAGAAGAAGCGGCCATTCAGCCAGCAAGGCGGCCGGCTGATGCCAACGCTCGATATCCCGGAGGATATCTGAGCCATAGATCAAAAAGAATGCTTCATCCGGATACTTGTCCTGCAGCATACGTGCCGTGTCCAGTGTATAGGATGGCCCTTCCCTCAGAATCTCCAGATCCAGAATCCGCACTCGTTTTTCATCAGCGAAAGCACAACTGGCCATCTCGAAACGATAGGTGGCCATTGAAACCAGTTCTTTTCGCTTATGCGGCGGCAGTCCGGATGGAACGACATACACTTCGTCAACCAGGCCACTGTTCAAGGCTGCCCTGACCAGTGCTATGTGTCCCAAGTGCAGTGGATCATACGTTCCGCCACAAATACCGATCCTCATGTTCGCTTCCCAATATCCTGCCGATAGTGCATATTCTGAAAGGAGATACACTGCACAGCATCATAGGCCTTGCGGATAGCCACATCCAACGATGGCGCGACTGCTGTCACAGCCAGCACCCTTCCACCGGCTGTCAGTACACAGTCTCGTTCCCGTTTGGTTCCAGCATGAAATACCAGGCAATCCGCAGGAACCTGCTCAAGGCCGTTGATCGGATAACCGGTCTGATAAGCCAGCGGATAACCGCCGGATGCCATCACAACACTGCAGGCTGAATGCTCACTCCAAATGATCGGCTGTTCTGCCAGCCGCTCTTCAGCGATGGCTTCCATGATGTCCAGCAGGTCTGTCTGTAGTAGCGGCAGCACAGCCTGAGCTTCCGGATCACCAAAGCGGGCATTGTATTCAATGACATAAGGTCCCTGTTCTGTCAACATCAGTCCAAAATACAGAACGCCTTTGAATGGGCGCCCTTCTGCACGCAGGGCATCGATGGTCGGCTGGAAAATCTTGTCTGTCATCAGTTGCCAGCCTGCAGCATCGATTTCGGCACCAGGAGCAATTGCCCCCATCCCGCCTGTATTCAACCCCTGGTCACCGTCCAGCGAGCGTTTGTGATCTCTGGAGGATACCATAGGCCTGATCGTCCGGCCATCTGTAAATGCCAGCACTGTCAATTCCGGACCACGCAAAAAGGACTCCAGGACAACGGTCCGGCCTGCCTGTCCAAAACGGCTGTTGAGCATCATATCCTCGATTGCCTGTCTGGCTTCTGCCCGCGTCCTGGCGATCACCACGCCTTTGCCAAGGGCAAGGCCATCGGCTTTGACAACCAGTGGCAGAGAGGCTTGTTCGGCGTAAGCCAGGGCAGCCTCCGTATCCTGAAAGACCTGATAGGATGCTGTTGGTATTTTGTATTTTCTCATCAGATCTTTCGCGAAAGCTTTGCTGCTTTCGATCAGCGCAGCCGCTTTGCGGGGGCCATAGGCGCGTATGCCGGCTTCTTCCAGACGATCAACCAAACCCATGGCAAGCGGGTCATCAGGTGCGACAAAAACACGATCAATCTTCTGTGCACAGGCAAAATGGACGATACCGTCCAAATCGGTCGCCTTGATGGGCACACAGGTGGCCAGTTCAGCAATGCCGGCATTGCCGGGAGCACAGTAGAGTTCACTTATTCCAGAGCTTTGTTTAAACTTCCAGGCAAGGGCATGCTCACGCCCGCCGCCACCCACAATAAGAAGTCGCATGTTGGCTTCCTTCCTTACGGATCAATGCTTGAAATGGCGCATTCCGGTAAAGCCCATCGGCAAA
>JAAYLM010000253.1 GCA_012521915.1 Oscillospiraceae bacterium
AATCGGTTGGAAAACCATGTTGTAAAAAAACTGATCAACTGACTTAAAAAAAGATATGCCACGAAGGCAAAGGCCACGATCAGCATGATCTGCTCTTTTTGAGTCATGCCAAGGGCTGTTCTTCGTTGACGAATCAGTTTTCCCGTTTCTTGGGCATTAATCCTGTTCATATCTCGCCTCCTGCTTTCTTGCGCTGGAATAACCATAGCCCATATCAGTACATGGCGCAAACCACGCTGCAAAGAACTGAGTTCCACGCAACGTGGCGCGGCAAAACAGCCGACTCGCGAAACAGGAATCGGCTGTTGAAGGTCAATTATTTCATTGGGTTCCCTAGAAGATCTCCTGAACATCGCTGGCTGTTCACCAGCTTTCTTTTCTTTATTTCATGCTGTGCAAATAGTCCAGAAAAATACCGATACGCGCCCGATCATCAGACTGCAGGGCATACTCAGTCAGCAAAGGAGACAGTATTTTTGTGTTATGTGCCCGCAGATCATGAAGAGCGTTCTCGAGGCGTGTGATCTGAGCCTGACCCAGCCGCGCTTCTGTCAGCACAGGTACGAATTCACCGAAGAACTTCGCGGTTTCGGCAGCCCAATGCCAGACGGCGGTCCTGTATTGCTGGGCTGGTGTGGACGGACGCGCGCGCTCAAGCGTGCGTAAGGCCGATTCTGCATCGAACTTCAAATCAGCATAGGCTTGTGCCACCTGGGTGTTTCCGATCAATTTCTGCCCTTTAATGGCCAAACGTGTCGGCAAGTCTTCCACATGACCCATATCCCCGGTGGGATAGGCCAGTCCTGCTGTAAAAACATCCACGACTGCAGTGGTTTTCTGTGCTGCGTCAGCCAGCAGATCCGGAATAGCAGCCAGTCTCGCATCAGCCACGCCGAAATGGAAATCTGAAAAAACATCATCGATCTCTTTATCGCTGACACCTGGGTTTTCCATAGCCATCGCGGCAGCAATCAGGCTGTTTTCCGTTGTAGGCCACGGGGCCCGGCGCAATGACCAGCTGGTGACAACAACTCCCATCGCCCCGGCTTGAGCGGCACTGTATACGGCTTCAAGGCAATTGCGCTTGTGAAAGGACTGCGGTACAAAATTCGGATCACCAGCGCAGCGTGCTGCCGGTGCCGCCAGAACTTCAAAGCCCTGCTCCTGCAAGAAACGTAAATAAGGGAATGGATTAAGCAGATGTGGTTTCACACGGTAAACAACGGGCTCAAACAGTGTTTGATGTGTCGCCGACCAGCTTTCAGGATTATGTTTTTCGATACCCCATAAATGGCTGGCACCGTTTGAGCGGTCTATCGACCAGTAATCCCAGTCCATGATGACAACCCGATTTTTCATGGCGGGGAGCAACTCAGGATGCGTCAGAAGCATATCACTCCAGATAACAGGCTTATAGCGCTTTTCTATGACCCAGTCACAGCAATCCTGATAACGCCGGTTCAAAAGATCCAGCTTGTCGCTTCCTGCGCACCTGGGGCAGGTAGCGGATAAGCGCGTTTCGTCACCGCCGATATGGAAATAACGGGACTCAGGATGCAGGCGCATAATCTGATCTGCCATTTTCGTGTAAAACGTAAAGCTTTCCGGTTCAGAAGGGCAAAACGCATGCATATGGCTGAAGACGCCTTTTTCTTCACCCAGATGAGCGAAAGCATCATGCATCAGCACATAATACATATGCCCGATACACTGTACCAGCGGAATGATCTCCATCCCCAGCGAGCTGCAGAGCCTGACAAATTCCAGCACTTCCTCTTCAGTCATTGCATCCGGTGCCGCCAGTGCAGCAAGATCACCTTTAAATGGAAACTTATCCTGGTATTCCAGCAACACCGTGTTGTAGCCCCAGCCTGCAGCATCACGCACAATGTCACACATAGCAGAAAAACGCAGTGTCTGCGCCTTAAGGTCAAGATGCAATCCTTTTATTTGAAAGCCCTTATAGGTATCCATAACCATCCTCCTGATGATCCATTGTCCTTGTTCCCCGACAATGATCTTACGTTTGATGTCTTATTCACAATAGGCCAGATCGCCCCTGACGTCAAGGAAAGACTGTGCTCAGAAACGGGTCAGCTGGCATGCCTGTATGATTCTCAGTATACTGGAAACAGACCCATCGATTATCATCCGGTCTGACCTGTTATTGCCTGGACGAACATCATGTTCTGCCCGCTTGGCCTGATGACCCTGCCTCAGGCCAAAAATAAACGACACCTGACCGATCTGAATCCACAAGAGAAGAACAGGAGAAAATAAATATGAAAAGGCTTGCAGAAGCGACATGTCCTGTTGACCGAATCACCCCCGGCGATGGCGCCCACTATTTCTACGGTTATTACGACAATCGTGCTTTTGATCCGAGTGGTCACTTTCATCTCTGCCATAAAGCAACTTTTTATGATCGGATCCCTCAGGCGGGAGAACCCTGCAGTCTGGGTATCATCGATCTGGCGAAACGGTCTTTTGAACTGTTTGCCCAGACCACCGCGTGTAATTTCCAGCAAGGCGCAATGCTGGAGTACTTGAGCAACAATACTGATAATCAGGTGATCTACAATACTGAGTGCGACGGTGCATACTGCTGTGTCGTGCATAACCTGGCCACAGGACAAAAAAACATAGTCAGCAAAGCAATGATGTGCGCAGCATGCTCCTCTACCATGATTTGTCAGACCGCATGGAGTTGCTGCCACCCGACCTGTTCACGCAAGACATCCACTGTTTGTACTCGCCTGATTTAGCCTACATTGCTGGCGATGCTTATCCCGACAAGGATGGCTACCGGCAGATCTTTTTGTATCATGCTGAAAATATGAAGCATGAACAGCTGCTGCGCGCCTGGTCTGACCCCATCGCTTCACGCGACCATCGCTGTGACCTGCACAACAGATGGCGTCCAGACGGTAAGAAGCTGAGCTTCGATTCTACCCACGAGGGCTTTCGCGGGGTTTACCTGGCAGATCTCGCGCTGTCGCTGGACAGGCTTCGCTGACGACGCCTGCGCATGTACCTGATCAACAAATGTGCCTTTCAATGATTCTACTCAAGCTGGAACGCATAGACACAGCCCAGCCGGTCACGAACACCAATAGCCAGAACCGCGCCATCGGGAGACCAGGCCACACTTGTGGGCTCGTTTGAGGAGCCAATCAATCCAGGCGTGTTTGCATCATGGAAAAAAATACGTCCATAGAGTATCAGTCCTCGCTCATCGTCGTACTGGAAAACACAGCCCAGATCGTTTCGATCACCTGAAACACCGATGACTCGTTTTTTGTCTGGTGATGGCGCAAGATCATGTATCGGTCCGCCTGGTGTCACGGCGCCCAATGAAAAGACATGTTCTCCATCGGATGAAAGGATTGCCAGCATCCCATCCTGCGTTCCGATCAACGTCCTCCCACCATCAAACGTACAGGCCGCTGTTGCATAGGCAAGATGTCGCCGCTCCGGCTGCCAGGGCAGTTCAAGATGTGAATACTGTCCAGCCAGTATTTCAGGATCCGGCGGCAGATAATCTTCTGCTGTCTCGGCTTGTATTATTTTTCCGTTTCGCAAGGTATATCTCATGTAGTCTTCAGAACCGCAGATCGCCATGACATCGTTATTTTTATTGAATCCGACTTTATGAACCTGCGCAGCTTCAATACCGACATCCTGCCATAGTTTTGCAGCCCAACATGAGCTATAGGCTATAAGGGTAGCATTCACGGCACTGTCGCCATTAAATCTGGTGCGTGCACGATGGTCATATGATGGTGGAAGCGTAAGCGCGAAAGCCTGAGTCTCCCGCTGTTTTTTTGATGCGCTATATAAATTCAATACTGAAGAAGCTGAGTTGCCCAATGATTTTCCGGTACGTATCGCATACCTCTTGGCCCCGTTTTTCATATGGAGATATGAAAGTGGATCGATTGCGTAGCCAATAGACTTGCCTGCATTTTTTCGAATATCCGAAAGTGACGCGCTAAATACCGCAACATTGGCATCCATGCGATTGGTATCGTTGACATATATGCGGTCCTTTTGGATAAAGCAGCCGAATGATGCATGCACAACCCGCTCCGGTGTCCCCATAAGCCCCATATTTTCAGGTTTTTTGTCATGAGCAGGATCATAGCGTACAAGAAAGGACCCGAAACCCATCATCTCACACAAATACCACAAGACACCTGAATCATCAGATGCCATACCCATGCACCGGACATTGCTTTGAGTGGATCGGATCTCTTCCGGAATCATATCACAGACTGTCAATACCTGCCCGGAAGCGTAATCATAACTTAGGAGATCTTCACAGGACAATGCTGTGAACCATAGTTTTCCGCCTGAATGAGCAAAGTGCATCAGTTTGTTGTTTGTACCCGTGTTGATCAAACGTTCCGAAAAAGGAAAATCAAAGGGAATGTCTTCGATAATTTGTTTGGTTATGTTGATGCGGAATAAACGTCCGGAAGCTGTGGTGCTGTATAGATTGCCGTCCAGTCCATGTATATAGCGCCAAGTGCCAAACTCAGTTGCCTGTCCAAAGTCTGTTACCTTTCGTGTTTTTAAATCAAAGCGATATACATGACCCCGATGATATCCTGAAAAGTAAAAGGAGTCCGTTGACTTTTCATAAACGCCGCCATAAATTGATTCGTGTATAACAGGTATGCCCAAATCCTCTACATGTCTGCTGTCAGGATCGTAAATCAATAGATTTGAACCGGGAAATCCTTCCCATAAATGTGTATAATAAGCAAACGGCATCCAGCGAGGATGACCGGGTGCTGCAGCGGTCATGTGCGTAGCCAGTAGAATACGACTGCATCCTCCGGGCGCTAACGGTTCAAGAAATGATAGTGATGAATGGATTTTTGATGGACGAATCGCTCGCGAGTAGGTAATGATTTCATCTTCAAGCGCAAAGGAACGTATGCAGCAGTTTTCTTGCGGCAAATACTCATATAAGCGCAAATAACCGGATGTTAACCCTTCCGCGCAAACACTAAACCAGTGGCGCCCTTCAGGGCTGATGGCATAATCCCAGCTTGAATCGTGTTCAGGTTCATTGGCCTCTGCAACCTGCACCGTAGCCTGTAGAATTAATTTGAAAAAACGGTCAGATAATTCCGGAATACGTTCCAGATCTTTCAAAACCATATCAACATCGGCCATGAAAAACACCTCTCACTTTGTCCTATATAGACTTGCCAGATTAGCAAACGCAGCCAGGCTTCCGTAACTTACTCAAAGAGCTGAACGCATATTTTTCAGGTAGAGCGATAAATCAAATATAACACATTCTGATAAAACAACAGGTATCATATCTTTGTAAAACCTGTAGAATGAAAGCAGTGGACTGTCCAGCACGCCCACTGATCTATGTCCGGCAGTCAGGTTGACAGACCGGCGTCGAGGATACTGCGACGCCTGCATCGGACAGGAAACGCTATCGCTTGTTCAGAAAGGAAAGATTATGGATCTGCTTGAATCGTATCAGATGACCCTTAGCAACATCATGTCGCAAGTCATGGAGCAGGAAAGAGAGAACATCAACAACGCGGGAGAACTCTTGGCAGCGTGTTATGCAGAAGACCGTCTAATCCATGTTTTCGGTGCGGGCGGACACTCAGCGATTGGTGCGATGGAGGTCTTCTGGAGAGCCGGTGGTCTGACAAAAATCAACGCCATGTTTCCTGTCGGCACCAACATCATCACAGCGTACCCCACAACAGCAAAAGTCACGGGTCTGGCGCCATATATCTTAAACTATTATGCCGTTAAAGAAGGCGATCCGCTGGTGCTGATTAATTTCTATGGATTGAACATCATCGCTGTCGATGTGGCAATGGAAGCTAAAAAAAGAGGTGTCAAGTTGATCACCGTCAATTCACACAGCTTCGCGCATAAGGTTCCTGATGATTTTATCTGGCGTCATCCCTCTAAAAAGAACATTCATGATCTTGCTGATGTCGCGGTCGACAACCATGTGCCCTATCCGGATGCTGTCCTAAAAGTGGAAGGTATTGAAGAAACCATTACCCCCACAGCTACGATCGCCACCTGCTTTGTCCTCAACTGCATCATGACCGTAACCATTCAAAAACTGGTTGAGATGGGCGTTATTCCGGAAATCTGGATCAGCAACAATATACCGGGCTGCGATGAACACAACAATCCTCTCATTGAAAAATACCGGGGCCGGATTCACCATCTTTACCCTGTTATTTAATGAACAGCTTTCCTATCCCGTTCTATGGTAACGTTGTGGTTCAACCTACAGCTTGCCCTGCAATGTTGACTGTCGCCACACAGGATCAAGCAACTGATGTGTAACCTGCTGCTCCACTTCATGATACAGGCGTATGCCACGTCTGGTCAGCTGATAGCCGCTGCCATCCTGCTTTCTTCTGATCCAGCCAAGCAATCTGGCCAGCAACAGAAGATCAGGCAGGCAACGATCCATTTCCTGACCGGTGCGTTTCTGGAAATCGCTTTTATCAAGATGAAGACGAAAAGCCTGCCTGAATAGCACATACAAACCATGCTGTCTGCTATTGAAAGCCAGACAGCGCTGCTGCGGCAACTGCCTTTTTTGCAGGTTCAGACAGTATTCTTTGACAGAAAAAGGGTTGATGCGAAGATGCGGGCCCGTCTGGGAAAGGGCCGAAACGCCAAACCCGATGAACGCCGGTCTGGTCACTGATGTATACGGTATGCTGTCAGGCTGGGCAAAGGTCCAGACAGAAGTTCTTTCCAGTCCCAGTTCCCGGGCGCAATCTGCCAAAACATCAAGCAATTGACGCTGCTGGCGCGGGCTTGCCGGCAGGCTCGTTGCATGTGTATAGGAAAAACGGATCAGGGGATACGTTGATATCTGGGTCGCCCCCAGCATCCTGGCCTGGAACATGTCCTGCCGCAGAGAAGCTACCGTCTGTCCGGCAATGCCAAAGATCAAATCCATATCGATCACCTGGAAGGAACAGGCACGCACCAAAGCCATCCTTTGGGCCATATCATCCGCAGATCTTCCCAGATTCTGCAGTACAGTTGCGTCAAACGACTGAACACCGACGCTGATCATGGTGATACCGGCTTGAACCAAGGCCTCAAGTGTCACTTCAGTGAGATCATCCGGGTGCAGTTCAATCGCGATGCCACCACGGATTGCAAAATACTGTCGCAGGTGAT
>JAAYLM010000254.1 GCA_012521915.1 Oscillospiraceae bacterium
AGTCTGGAGAGGTCAAAACGGGTTAGATCCTGTTTGATGAGAAAACGGTAAATCGTCGGCGGCGCGCAGAACGTGGTGATCCGGTCATCCTGCAGATGCTGCAGCATCACAATCGGGTCAAACCGGTCAAAATCAAAGACATAGATACCGGCTTCCATTATCCACTGGCCGTAAAGCTTGCCCCAGACTGACTTGGCCCAGCCCGTCTCGGACACGGTCAGGTGCAGACCATCCGGATCCACTTTGTGCCAGTAACGGGCAGTAGGCAGATGGCCGATGGGATAGGTGAAGTCGTGCGTTACCATCTTGGGCATACCGGTGGTACCGGATGTAAAATAAAGCAGCATGATATCGCTGTTGGTCGTTGCCTCAGTGCCCGCGGGACGGATAAAGGGTTTTGCAGCAGCCAGTCCTTCTTCAAACTGCAGCCAGCCCGGCCTTGACTGGCGTACCATGATTTTGCTTAAAGGCCGGCCGTATTTGGCTTCGGCATCCTCAATGAAAGCCGCGATATCGCCTTCCGGAGTACTGACGACCGTGCTGACTTCAGCAGCACTGAACCGGTAGACCAGGTCTTTTACCTGTAGCTGATTGGTTGCAGGAATGGCTACAGCGCCAATTTTATGCAGCGCGAGCATGGCAAACCAGAACTGGTAATGGCGTTTCAGAATCAACATGACCCGGTCTCCTTTACGCACACCGGCAGACAGGAAAAAAGCCGCGCAGCGGTCGCTTTCGAATTTCAGGTCAGCGAAGGTGAATGATTTTTTCTCTCCTGTTTCATTGCACCAGAGCATCGCCCTCCTCTGAGGTTCTGCCGCGGCAATCCTATCCACGACATCATAAGCGAAATTGAACGTTTCAGGTACAATCAGGTCATATGATTTGAGCTGTCCGTTATTATCAAAGGTTTCCCGGACATAGCGGCGATACAAGTTCTGCATATTCAGTCCTCCCGGGTTGATTCAGATGAAGCGATCACCAAGGCCAGGAACTGGCAGGGACCATTGAGCGCAACCATGCCGTGTGGCAGACTGGCGTCATAGTAAAGCGTATCACCGGCATGCAGGATTTCTTCGTGCCGGCCTATGCGGACACGCAGGGAACCAGCAAGGATGTAGTCCATCTCCTGTCCGGCGTGGCTGCTCAAGGTAATCGGGCAGGTCGCGGCATCAGCCACTTCCGGTGCCGTCACACAGAATGGCTCAGCAAGGCGGTCCCGGAAGAAAGGCGCCAGATTCAGGTAGCGGAAACCAACGCGGCGTTCGATCGGCAGCCCTTCCCCTTTACGGATCAAGGTATAGCCGGAGCGGTGCGGTGTTTCGCCTGTCAGCAATTCGGTCAGGTCGATGTTGAAGCGGCGGGCGGCCCGGTGCAGGAAAGTGAAGCTGAAATCCTTATCCCCTGCTTCATAGGCCAGGTATTCCTGCAGCGTCACATCCGTTGCCCTGGCCATTTCATCCGGGGTGATGTCCATAATGTCCCGCATGCCGCGCAGACGGGATCCTATTTCCTTAAGCAGTGTTTCCATAACGATCCTCCTCATTCAGATAGGGTTCAACCAGTTCTTCCAGCAGTTTCCCGCCTTCCTCAGCAAACCCCACCAGAGAACGCTTGAGGGTTGCAGAGACAACAACCGTAAAATGCGGCAAGGCCTGTACACCAAAGGCCGAGGAAATCTGTTCATGAGATGCTGCTTCAATCCAGACGATCTGCAGTTGGTCCTGATCGTCGTCGGCCATCTGTTACAGCTTTGGGATCAATAACGTGTTGACCGGGTCGTTCGGGGCATAAAAAGCGACCAGAACGGGTGTTTCACTGGTCGCGACAAAAGCGTCAAAATCGTTGATTCGCCGGTAGACAACACCACTAATCCCATCAGGCAGCGCTTCAAAGCGCATGAGGGCTATACTGGCCTGCTGGTCAATCATCCCGATAACAGAAGGCTGATTGCAGCCATACAACAATAAAGCAGGCAGCAAAACCAGGACAACAAACCTGACCAGCCGTGCTTTCAGCACGGCTGGCTGTCTACCCTCTTTCTGCTGAAAACGCATCATGGCCTTGCTGAACCTAAGCGGTCTAGGCTTTGCCGCCGGCTATAACACGATTGATCGCCGCGACCGTTTTTTCCAGAAGTTCAGGCTCATATGCTTCGATCTTACCTTTATCGACCAGGGCAGCCAGCTGCGGATCAATCGGCATCTGGTCCAAAAGCGGCAGATGCATGGCTTGTGCCGCCTCAGCGGTCTGGCCTTCACCAAACAGTCTTATCTGTTCATCACAGCCCGGACACTGCAGGTAACTCATATTTTCAACCAAACCTAAAACGGCCACATGCATCATCTGGGCCATATTATGTGCTTTCCTGACAATCATGCCTACCAGATCCTGAGGTGTCGTTACCATGATCAAACCATCCAGAGGAATTGACTGAAACACCGTCAGTGGAACATCGCCTGTGCCGGGTGGCATATCGATCAAAAGAACATCGAGGCCATCCCAGATAACATCGGTCCAGAACTGCTTGACCACGCCGCCAAGGATCGGACCACGCCAGACCACCGGCGCATCCTGACTTTCCAGCATAAGGTTGATGGATACAATTTGTATGCCCAGATGGGTCTGGGCCGGAAAAATGCCATCATCTGTACCGGACAGCCGCCCGCTCAGGCCAAAGGCTTTGGGAATGGACGGTCCTGTGATGTCAGCGTCCAGGATACCGACAGTCAGCCCCTGTTTGGCCAGGCTGACAGCAGTCAGTGCTGTGACCAACGATTTGCCAACACCGCCTTTTCCGCTGCAGATTCCCACGACACGACGAATCTGGGCCAGCTGATGTGGCGCTTCTTTGACGATCTCATCCGGTTGACGGGTATCTTCCGGACATTGCTCCTGCCCGGCAGACGCGCAAGACTCTTTATCGGGGCATTTTTCACACGAAGACATAAGATCACTGCCTTTCTCTTAGAACCGGCCACAAGACAGCCGGTCGGCTGCCAGATGGCAACATGAAAAGATTTTAGCACAAAACGCGGTTTTGACCAACATCAGGCACAGGTCATCCATTGTTCTGTGTGGCCTTGACCACCCAGAAACCTGCCGAGCGCTCAATGACAGCCACTGAGTGGAAGCGTGTCTCCAGATAACGGATCGCGGAAGGCGCGCCTTGATGCTTACGCAGGACAAGATACAGGGCTCCGCCCGGCAAAAGCCTGTCTGCTGATTCGTTAAAGAAGCGGTAGACCGTTTTTTTGCCGGCTCTGACTGGCGGATTTGTCAGGATCAGGTCAAAACAACCGGATACAGCTGCCAGTCCGTCAGAATGGATAATGTCAATATAGCGCGCCTGGTTATCCAGCGCATTGCGTCTGGCCAATGCCAGCGCGCGCTCATTGATATCACAAAGCACAACCGATAAAGCTGGCCTGAGCCGTTTCATGATGATGCCGACAGCACCGTAGCCACAGCCAAGGTCGAGTAGCCGTCCGGTTTTAGCCGGGTGGTCACGCAGGACTGTCTCAATCAATAGAGAACTGCCGTAGTCCAGTCTTTGGCGGGAAAAAACAGCGCGGTCCGTCGTAAATGAAAAGGTCTGTCCGGCAAGTGCAACCGTAATGCTTTTTTCCTGATGCCCGGCAGAAGGTTCCTGGTCAAAATAATGGCTCATCTGTAATGTCCCTCCATATCAGGACGGGCTTTTACCAGTGCAAGCAGCAGCGGAAGGCCGATCAGATAAACAACCACTGCCTGTGAAATGAAAATGGACAGCATGGTGCTGATGATGACCAGTGCATTTATTGTCATGCCCGGGATCAGATACGGCAGATAAAACCCAACAACCAGCGCGTTGATCAGAACTGAAGGACTGATCACCAGCATCTGGCGGAAAATCTTTTTCCATCGCCTGACGGCTTTGCCGCCCTCAAGCGGAGCATTGTATGAGAACAGCCGCCCGGTTATGAAACGACAGCGCAAGCGCCAGGTCAGCCAGGCGGCCGCCAATGTTGCCAGACTGCCCCCGATGATATCGATCGGGCCAAGGTTGACTGGATTAATCAGGTTGGCTGTCAAGCAGCCAAGGAACAGGCCGGGTATTGCCGCAGGTGTAAGTGCGGCCATAACGCTTAATGCCTCAGCCAGGCGAAACTGAAGAGGGCCATAGGCGAGCTGTGCCATGGGAAATGTCAGAACCACATAGGCAGCCGCGATAAGTGCCGCGCTGGCAATGAAATAGACCGATCGCCTCATAGGCCGCACACCTCTCTCCCATACATGACCACCGATCGCATAAAACCAGCATGATGTAATGGTTGTCACAAAGTCCACCCGGCAACAGGAACTGAAAACAGCCTGCCGCACAGGGCGGGAAATGATTCATGTAATAAAAAACCGCTCTTATGAGCGGTTTTTGGACTGCACATGGCCGCAGTCAGGCATGGCTCCTCAAGTAGGACTCGAA
>JAAYLM010000255.1 GCA_012521915.1 Oscillospiraceae bacterium
CCCCTCAGTTCGCTTCTATTGCTCGGATTTCGCCTTCAGTATAACCGATTCATTTTTCTATTCTGTTCTCATCTGTCTTTTGTAGCATTTCTGTCATCTGTTCGTCAATTTCCTTGGCGCAGCCGTGGTTTTCACCGCCAGTCTGGTTGTAGCACGCTTTTATTCGTGTTATATTCATTTCATGACAACTTCAGCCACCGCCAAAAAACGGACACAAGCTGTTTTTGCAGGACTCAGGATGGCAAACCGTGCAAAGTCTGGACAGACATCTTATATGATGTTGCAACATGGCAGGAACAGGAGGCATACCAATGAAATTCAGCATAGCCCACACCAATTTCAATGTTTTTGATCTGGAAAAAAGTCTGGCCTTTTACAGCAAAGCGCTGAGCATGCATGAAGAAAGGCGCAGTGTGGCACCTGATGGCAGTTACATTATCGTATTTCTCGGTGATGGTACTGGATCGCATAAGCTGGAGTTAACCTGGCTGCGTGACTGGGACAGACCGTATGATCTGGGCGATGAGGAATTCCATCTCTGCTTTATAGCTGAAGATTATGACCGTGCATACGCCCTGCATCAGGAGATGGGTTGCATATGCCAGGATAAAAAGAGTCCGCGCGGCTTGTATTTCATCAAGGACCCGGATGGATACTGGCTGGAAATTGTCGCGCCCAAAGCCTGACCGGCAGATTTCTGCCGGCCTGATCATTCAAGTATTCTGCCGGAGCCGTTATGTTACTGATGCATAACGGCTCCGGCTGAAAACAGGGGAGAGAACACGTGCTGGTTGTTGATAAGATCTGCAAAGCCTATCGCAGGGAAAAGGTTCTGGAGGGTATCAGCTTTGAGGCTGAACCGGGTACGATTCTGGGGATCTGCGGTTCCAATGGCGCTGGAAAAACGACTTGATTGAAAATCATAGCATCTGTTCTGCCGGCCGACAGCGGCTCCATTTGTCTCTATGAAAAATCTGTAAAAGAGGTCACAGCCTACAGAAGCCAAATTGGCTATGTCCCCCAGACAATCGCTTTGTCGGAAAGACTCAGTGTTTACCAGAACCTTGCCTTCTGGGCTTCGATCCGCGGTTTGAAAGGCCAGGCGCTCAAGCAGGAGATCAACAGGGTGGCCGCCAGTTTCCAAGTCGATGGTTTTCTCAAAAAGAGAATCGGCCATTGTTCCGGCGGTATGGCCAGGCGGGTCAATCTCGCAGCCGGTTTGCTGGGCAACCCGCACCTCGTCCTGCTGGATGAACCAATCAGCGGCATTGATGAAGAAAACCGGCTGTTGATCCTGGACGCCATACGGGCCTTGAAAAACCAACAGTGCATTGTGCTCATGGTCAGCCATTATGCCAATGAGCTTAGCCGCATCTGTGATCGTGTTTTGTCCCTTCATGAAGGGAAAATCGAGGCGAGTCACCATGCTCCGTAAACTGCTGGTTTATTATTGGCGCGAATCCTGCAATCTGCGGACATTCGCCTTTATCGCCTTTATCCTGCTGTTGACAGGTTTTGTGCAATCTATGGTCTGGCATGATGAAGAAGGAGAGGCTCAGCTTTTTTCGCCCTTGCCGGTCTCTCTGGTTGTCGCTTCATCGGATCCTCTGTCCTCTGTCGTGATTCGACAGCTGGACGAGATTGATGTTGTGTCTGAAGTCTATCTTGACGACTTGAGCACCGCTCATGGCCGGCTTGCCCGGCACGAAATCATCATGCTGGTCGAGCTGCCGGAAAACCCGCTGGAAAATACGCTTGAACCCAAGACGATACGCGTCTATTTCAATAACCATATGGCTTCAGAAGCCAACATGATTGCCCGCATGCTCAATCAGGCGCTGGCCGGCCTGAAGACAGTTCAGGCATCACTGCGGGTTTACCAGGAAGGCCTGAAGCCACTCGTCGATCAGGATAGCCGGTATCAGCAATATGTTACGGCTGCCGTGGTAGAACTGTCTTTTGCTTTCATCAATCGCGGAGATCTGGTGCCTCTGGACCAATCTCTGAGGCTCAAGCAGTTCTGGTCGGTTGTCGCTTCGCTGATCAGCCTTTTTGCCATGTTGCCTGCGCTGCTGGTTTTACTGATTGTCATGAAAGAGCGGATCAGCGGTCGTCATGAACGCCTGTTGCTTGCTGGTGTCTCCTGGTGGTCGCTGCACCTGGCAAAGATCATGATCGGCCTGATGTGGCTTATGCTGGCATTACTGCCCTTGACGTTGATTGTCCGGCAGATGCTGCCGCAGCTCAGCTGGCAGATTATATTCAGTGCTGTTATCCCGCTGTACCTGACCGCCGCTCTTTTCTGCTTGACCCTGGCATACCGCAGCCGCCGCGGTGAGGCTGTTATGTTTACGTCCTGGCTGGCCTTCATGGTGGCCATGCTGGTGGGCGGCGCTATTTACCCCTATCAGCTGATGCCACCCTGGTTGCTGCAACTCAGGCCTTTTTCACCGGTCAGCTGGTCATTCAACCTGCTCTACCGATCCCTGTACGGCTATCCAGCTGAATGGGGCAGTCTGATTTTGTTTGCTGTTCCTCTACTGGCAGGAACCGTTGCCAGCTACTCTGCCTGGAGGTCAGCCGAATGATCGTGATGGGCCGTCTGATCCTGATCAAAATACGTGAACTGCTCAGCCAGCCGTTCATCTTGTTATTGCTGGTTGTCTTTCCTGTTGTCCTGGGGACGATCGCAGGTACAGCGAACACCATGAACCGGCGTGAACAGCTTGACCTGGCTGTTGTGGATGATGACCAGTCAGTGGCCAGCCAGCAGTTGATTGCCACACTGAGGGCCGGTGGCTGGCATGTCATGACCATGGAAGAAGAGAAGGCGGAAGATCTAGAAGATCTATTGGCTGTCAGGCAACTGGACGGTCTTCTGCTGATCCGGGAAGGTTTCTCGACTGGGAAAAACTATTTCAACCGCCCTTTATTGCTTTATAAAGAAGCAGAAGGGTCCATGATGACCGCTCTCGCCCGCGAGGTTATCGCCGCAGCTGTTCTGCCGCTTGCCTACCAGGAATCATTGATCATGAGTCTAGCACGGCGTTCTGATCCGGGACAAACCAGTCCGCCGGCTGAACTGTCGCGCTGGTTTGAGGATGCCCTGGCACGGGAGCTCCAGCAGCAGGCTGGCCTGCAGCTGGAATATGTTGGCGAGATGATGATCACACCAACGTTAACCTTTATCGTTTCGGACTATTCGATGGAAGTGTTTTTCTTGTCAATCTATGCGATTCTGGGCAGTCTGGCCTTAAGCAAAGCAGCTCTGCGGCAACGATTAAGTTCTACGCGTCGTGGGCTGGTCCTTGACTACACCGCAACAATCATCAGCCTCCAGATGCTGGGCATGGCCCAGATATTTTGCTTCAGTCTGGCGATGTTCAGTTTGATGGCCCAGGATTTTAGCTGGCATAGCCTGGGCATTCTGACCGTTTTCCTGTTCTTCATGCTGGGCTTTGGTCAGCTGCTTGCCCTGATCGGGGAGAGCCTGCGGCTTTACCTGAGCATCCTGCTTTTGCTTCTATCCGCTATTCTTGGCGGCTGCTTCTTTCAGGTGTCCTATCGGCTGTTGATCCGTTATGGCCAGTATGGACCGCATGGCTGGGCTTTGCAGGCACTGCGGCGAGCCGAATCCATGCCTGTCTGGCTGGTTGCCGGTCTATCTGTCATGCTGTTGTTGACCGGTTTCATGGCGCAGAAACACAGGGCTCGTTCAGACCTGGCGCAGTAATTATCTGATGCCGGTATCTTCTCAAGATGTGTCTGGTTTTTCTTTCTGACTTAGCCTTCATCGATGTGTTCAGCATCGAAGCACTCAGGGAACAGGCCGGCGTGCGACACAGGTTCACCAGCGCAATAAAGGTGAGACGTGTCGCCCATCTGCATACAGCGGAAAAAGACAGAACCACTGATACGTTCTTCGCTGATCAAAGTCGTGACAGAAGAAGGCGGCAGAACGGTGCCATGCCAGAGCAGCGAGGGCGCGATACCCAGCAGGTAACCTACAATGGCCTGGCCAATGGCAAAATGACAGAACAACACAACAGTGTCCGTAGTGTTTCGCGCACTGCGCCAAATCTGGCCATCACGGGAAAAACCGTACTCAACCAGAAGCGACTGGACACCGGAACAGGTATCTTCATAGACTTGCCGGACATTGCCGGTGCGCATCAGGTCATTTTCCAGCCAGCGGTCTTTATCAAACAACTCCGGACAGCGCGTCCAGTAAGTCGGCGCAAGATTCCAGGGAATCCGATAGGTTGCGTCATTCGGGTTGACGATCTGTCCGGAAAACTCAGTCAGCCAGGGCAGGATAACGGCCTCCCGCTTCAGCTTTTTCATCGTAAGGCTGGCAGTGTCCCGGGCCCGGCCCAAAGGGGAGCAGTAAAAATCAGCATCAGGGATACTGGCCAGGCGATCACTGAGCAATTCAGCTTCACGCCAGCCTTTCTCTGTAAGCGAGTCAATGGAATAGTCTGGTTCAGCGTGTCGTATGATCAGAATTTTCATGTTTTATCTGCAGGTCGTTGACGTTAATGCCCGACCTGCTGTGCCTCCGTATTTTATTTGACAGGTTTGCGCGGTCAATCGTTGCTGCATGGCCAGAAAATCCTGTCAAGATATGATCATATCATAAAACAGGTTTTTCAGTTTTTTTATTTTTCTTCCTGCCCAAAAGCCGGGCCGGCAGGACTCGGCGGAAAAACCAGGCTGAGCGGGAAAGGCTGCCTCGCAAGCGGTCTTCCAGACGCAGGCGCAGCTGCAGCAGTTGATCAAGTTCTGGCAGGCTTGGGGGCAGATTGCCATAGCGCAGCCGGACAACAGGCCAGAAACTGGCTTGCAGATCAACATCGGGGAAGCCCAGATATGGCTCAGCACGGCCGGCAAAATCACTCAGGGTTTCGCCGTCTTGTGGCATGACGTCCAGACAACTGAGCTGCTGCAGGATATCGCGGTAAGCCAGATCAAGGCAGTCAGCATCATCGGGATACAGCCTGTGCATGACGGGAAGGCGCAACGAGCGCAGGTGTTCTCGTATCAAACTGGATACCAGCAGATGGATCAGTCAGGCCAGCAGGAGTAACCCTGCCGGCAGCACCAGCCAGTTGAGAGGATTGACCGGTGTGGTCGCCTCTGGTGGTGGTGATATGGTCAGGCTCGGCCGTAAAGGTTTTTCAGTTGGTTCCGGTTCCGGTTCAACATCTGGATCGTCGGGGTCTTCTTCAGGATCACTGTATGCAGCCGGTGTTGGATCAAAGGTCAGCCAGCCGACACCCTGGAAATATATTTCACACCAGGCGTGTGCTGTTCGGCCTGTAGCCTGCCAGCGTTGGCCGGACAGTCCAGCCTCACTTAAGGCGAACCCTTCGACATAACGTGCCGGCAGATCAAGCGTGCGGGCCATCACGGCCATTGCGGTGGCGAAATGCACACAATAGCCCTGACCTTCCTGAAGCAGGTGCGCTATAAAATCCATACCGTCAGGGGGAAATTCAGCATCCAGGGTATAAAGGAATTCCTGTTGGAAGTATGCCACAAGAAGAACGGCCTGGCCGTAAGGGTCTGTTTCATCGCCAATGATCTGTCTGGCGGTCTGTCCAATAATCTCCGGCAGGTCATCAGGCAGCTGCAGGTTGCGGTCTCGGATCGCTGTCCAGTAAGGGTCGCGGGTTCTTTGAGGAGCTGAAGCCATTTCCCTCATCGTGCGGGCAAAGCCCAGCCTGTCGCGTTGCCAGACAAAGGCTTCGACGGTGTAGGCTGGTCTTGAAGGTAGACCGCCAAAAACAAAAAGATCCCCGTCAATGGTGAAATACGGCTGCTGATCATCTGGCTCGTTCCACTGGATGGTTTGCAGCTTGCCGGCCGAGAAAAGCGCCGACTGCAGACGTGTTCTCGGCCTTATATTGATGGTCAGGGTTTCTCCGAACTGCTCAACGAATGCGCGTCCGTCACTGCCGGCCGGCATGTCCTCCACAAAGATCTGCCGCCTGGCCAAGCGCCAGAGCGGACTGTTCAGTCGGTAGACCTGGTGAACAGGAGACTGCCAGCTGCTGCCGGTGTAAATGGTGCGTGTAGTACCTCTCAACAGTACAGGCTTTACAGTGTCGACATCAAAGTAAACCTGTTCGGATAGACGGACCGGACCGCCGAGCCGTGTCTGTGTTGAGCTGTAACCGGCTGTGGCAAGATCAAATGCCTGCCAGCTTCTGGACACACCTTGTTGGTTCTGCCAGAAATCACGCAGATCGTACAGCCGGTTGATCCAATCCTGCTGACGCCAGTGGCTTGTATCTGCAGGGGTTATAAGCTGTCCTGCCAGCACGCTGATGATCGCGACCGGCAAAGCGAGCCATTGCAGGGGCGCCCTCGGGAGGTCTTCAGCCGGATGCTGTTTCTTCACATGACGAATCAAGGTTGCCGGCAAAAGTACAATCAAACCAGCCAGCGCAGGGAGCACCTGGCTGATCGCCGTCGGAAACCGCAATAGAAAGGGAATGACAGTAAGAAGGACAGGTATTGCCAGTATCCAGAAACGGGCGGCTTTGTGAACAAGCAGATAGACAGGGAGGCTGATAATCAGTATAAGCAGCAGCTGCAGCCCAATCAGCCAGCTTGCCTGTTCGGGTTCCGGCCCGCCCAGAACCAGTCGTTGGCCGGCCCAGCTGAACCAGTTTATGATTTGCCGGACTGTATCTTGCAGTAGTTCGAGTTGGGAAAGGATGTAGGTGGCAGGAAGGAGGGAGAGCAGCAGAAGAGCGGGCACAATCCACCAGCGCAGGCACAGCAGGGAAACAAGCCCTGCAGCCAACAGACAGGCTGCGAATGATCCAGCCCAGCTCAGATCAAGGGAACGGCTGAAGAACAACGGTCGTGCGAAGCCCAAGGTGAAAAGGGCTGCGATCAGACCATCTACGATCAACAAGGCGCCCGGCGATGTCCAAAAGCGTTTTTTCACCATTCCCCCTGTAAAGTCTCTGCCAGATCCTCGCCATAATGGATGAACCATATGGGCAGTCCGGACTGGCGGAACAGGGCAGCCAGGGCGGCTTCACCAGGATCGGGGTGCGCCGGTCCGGCAACAAGCATATACACTGGAACCCTGTTTTGTTGGCTTTGTCTTAATAGAGAACTGATACCGGCATCGCTCCGGCTCGTCAGAATGACACGGGCTTTTATCTGCCTTTTCGAGATCAGGCTTCGTTTCATCTGCGGCAGGAAATCCAGTCGCCCGTCAAAGGGTACGGATGCCAGCCAATTGTAGATCTGCTGGAAGTCTTTCAAGTTGGTTCCACTGAGGTGATGCTCCTGATCGCCGTATCCTGTGACCAGCAGGTGCCAGTTCTGGCGCAGCAGGTAATAGACAAGTGCTGTGGCACATTCGCAAAAAACATCCTCAGCCTGACTGGCTTGTTCACCGCTGTAACTGCCCCTGTGTAGATCCAGGATCAACTCAACATCCGGTTCTGAAGCCCGTTCATAGAGCCGGGTCATCAATGTGCGCTGGCGCAAAGAAAGCTTCCAGTGTATCTGGGAGGCTGAATCACCCGGCCGGTATTTGCGTACCATGGCATAAGGCTGCTCATGATCGTTGGTTAGATCCTGATGCCTGGTGAATCGCTGGATTTCCAGAGCCGGCATGTTAAGCCGGTCCAGTTTAACCAGCCTAGGGTAGACAAGTACCGTCTGCATCCGGTAATACGGCAAAAGACGCATATCAAAAGGCAGGCGCATCAACCCAAAAAGATCAAGGAAATCAATAACGGTCATGCCCACATCATAGGAACCGCGATAAGGGCAGGGCATGTCGATCTGGAAATTCATATGGCTGTCCGGTGCCAGATTGAAAGCCAGGTCTTGTTGTTTTTTTTCTGCGGCGATGGCCATGCGGATGCGCATCAGGGGGAAGGGGACCGGTTTTTCATTGTGAATAGCCAGAGATAAGGTGACCGGACGTCCGCGCAGTGTTTTCGTGCGATTGAGTGTCTGCGTATAGGTGAAGGTGACCACTGCCCAGAAATTGAGGGCCAGAACACTAAGCAGAAGTGCCGCCTGGCAAAACAGCAGGACATAGAAGACACGGCTGCCGCTGAGCAGACCGGCCATGAGCAAAAAGACAGCCAGGCCCCAAAAGAGCAGCTGCTGCTTTTTCATCTGACAGCCGGAACCGGCAGCAGGCGGACCATATCCCTCAGCAGTTGCTCCGCTGCCTGGCTGGACACGGCCGCTTCTGGCCTTAAGACCAGACGGTGCTGTAGAACAGACTGCACCAGCTGCTGGATATCATCAGGAATGACGAAAGCACGCCCCTGCAGCATGGCTCGGGCCCGGGCTGCACGCATCAAGGCGATGCTGCCGCGAGGGCTGATACCCAGCGCCACAGATTCGTGTTCCCGCGTCCTGGCCACGATACGGGCGATGTATTCCATGACAGGCGCTGAAACTGTGATTTCGGCGATCTTGTCTTGCAGGTCCAGTACATCTGCCGCCGACATGACCGCCTCCAGATCCTGCCAGCGTGGCGGATGCAAATGTCGTTGCAGAATGGCAAGTTCTTCCTGGTGATTGGGGTAGCCGAGACGCAGTTTTAGCAAAAAGCGGTCAAGCTGTGCTTCCGGCAGAGGAAACGTCCCGGAAAACTCTATGGGATTCTGGGTTGCCAGAACCATGAACGGGCGGGGCAGCGGTCGGGTGATACCATCGACCGTCACCTGGCGTTCTTCCATGACTTCCAAAAGGCTGGACTGTGTTTTCGGGCTGCTGCGGTTGATCTCATCAGCCAGGACAATATGGCTCATGATGGCACCCGGATGGAAAACCATTTCCTGCCGGTCAAGCTGGTAAAGGTTATACCCTGTTATATCCGAAGGCAGGACATCCGGTGTGAACTGAATCCGGCTGAAAGACAGGTCCAGCGAGCGGGCGAATGCCTGGGTCAGCGTCGTTTTGCCGACCCCGGGCACATCCTCGATCAGAACATGGCCCTGGCTTAACAAGGCGATCAGCAGAAGGTCAATGACCTTTTCACCCCCAACCAGAATTCTGGCTATGTTATCTTTAATCGCCTGTCGTGTTTTTTGCATGTCCAATAAAGTAACCTCCTGATGGCGCAGCATCCGCAGGGAAAGATGGTGATGTTGCCATTTTATCATATTAACCGGACTGCCACATAGCATAAGCAGCCGTATGCTTTTCATGACATAAAACGTCCTATCCTGGCTTAATATGAAAATTGGCGTCAAGCTGTCCATATGAGGCTGTTTACGGTACAATAACGTTAAGCGACTGAAGGGCTCTGCAGGAGGTGTCGACGTGATAAAGGCCGCCTTGACCATCAACATCAATCAGGAAGACATGCAGCAGTTCTCTTATCTTGTGAACAGCACGCCGCTAGGTTTGCTTTCCAGCGCCACACAGAATATTCATATCCAGACCAGCCACCGCCCGTTGCAGTATATCATCGGAATCAAAGCGGATGAGCAAGACAGAACTGACGATCTGGCAAGCCAGAAAACACGGTTATACCGCTGGCAGGCCTTCATACCCATCCTGGCCCAGCGAGGCTGCTCAGAACTGAATGCAACCCTGGCACAATACCAGCTACAGCCGGATCTGTTGGTCTGCTATGATCAGAACCGCATGTTTGCCTGGATCCCCCTTGCGTTTGGCTTTTACCTGCTGCGTGATGGCGAATTGCGTAAACTAAGGCCGGTCAGCCTGCCGGATCCCCTCTTCGGGCAAACTTTCCACGAACAAACCGCCTATTATACGCTGCAGATACGTCAGGGCGATTTTTTTCTTCTGCTCCCCCCTGATCTTCCCTCAGTCTTCGCTACAGGTGAAATTGTCGATCTCATGCTGGGACTGACTCAGCTGCCGGCAAAAATGAGCGACTTGATGCTGGTCGCGCGGCAGCGCGGCTATGTAGGAGACAGCAGCTGGCTGGCCATTGAGGTTCTGCTTAAAGACGAGGACCAGCAGCCTGAAACGCCACGTGAAAAAAACAGCAGCAACCTGTTCAGCCGGATCATCGGCAGGAACACAAAAGAGGAAGTACCGGAGAGCCATGAATCTGGATCCGACCCCATGTCCGGGGAAGAAGAAGCGCCATCACCGGAGAAAACGGTTTTTCAGCTGCTCTGGGCAGACAGAAGCCAGGCGCAGCGTTTTCTCCTGATCGGATTTGTGCTTATCATTGTCATCTTCGCGGGCGTGACTCTGTCCGCCCTGGGCAGGAAAACCGCACCGATTGAGACATCAGCGGCATCTACAACCGGGAAAACAGCATCCGTTACTGCCACGCCGGCACCAACCCCCACGTCATTGCCAACGGCGACGCCTCAACCAACCGATCCGCCGGTTTCCCTCCAGGTCACCGCCAACCGGCTGAACCTAAGGGAGGAACCTGGCAGCGATGCACCGCTGCTGATGACTTTGAGCAGCGGTGACCTGCTGGAACAGCTGGCTGAACCGGAAGAAGACTGGGTCAAGGTTAAGACAGCAGACGGAACGGTCGGCTATGTATATGCACCCTATGTCACGATTCTGGAATAACCGGAAGCATGTCGTTCCAGGTTGACGGACACAAGATACTGCGCGATCAGCGATAATGCTCAAGATAGGACTGGCAATATTCGTCCTCGCCGGCTAAAACCAGCCCGGCCCGCCACAAAGCCAGCAGTTCTTTGTCCAGTGGATTGAGGATCGCGCTGTCCAGACCACAGGCCATGCCCTGAAGCAGGAAAGCGCGGTTGAGATAGCGCCGAGCCGGCAGACCGAAAGACACATTGCTCAAGCCGATGACCACATGCGCTGCAGGAAACCTCTGCCGCAACGCTTTGATGGTCGTCAAACCTTCCAGGCCGGCCTGGTCATCCGTGGCAACCGGCCGGATCATCGGATCAAGAAAAACGCGATCCATAGCGACACCCGCCTGTTGCAGACCGTTCAGCAGCCTTTCGGCTATTTCCAACCGTTCCTCCACACCCTGGGGCATGCGTTCTTCATGCATGAGCAAAGCAATCAGACCAGCGGATGATTCTTTGGCTAAGCTGAGAACCGCCTGATATCGCCGTGGTTCCAGCGTGATTGAGTTGATCAGCAGGCCGGGTCCGGCCAGCGGCAAGGCCGTGCGCAGCACAGCGGGATCCGGTGAATCAAGCACCAGAGGTTTGCTGCTGTGTCGTCTGACCAATCTAATCAGCCAGGTCAGGACATCGGCTTCGCTGTCGTGGAAAACCCCTGCGTTCAGATCCAAATAGTCGGCAGGGCAGGCATCCAGCTGGTGGATGATTTCCAATAAAGCTGCTTCATCCCGGGCAGCCAGAGCTTTTTGCACAAAAGGAATGGAACTGTTCAGGTTTTCTGCGATCAGAATCATGTTCAAACCTCCGAATCAGGGCGTTTTGCCACTTTGATCATTTGCAGGAGATGCGTTATCAGGCTACTGCGGTTAAAAGGAGCGATGAGGTATAGTCCGTCAGCTTCCCCGCGGATCATGCCGGCCAGTTCGACAGCAGTGGCAAGACCCGTTTCCAGCGCTTCCTCTTTTCCCTGGTCAGGATGAAAGCGGATCAGGATGTGTTCCGGAATACGGATGCCAGGCACTTCATGGCTGAGAAATTGGGCATTGCGGTAGCTGACCAGTGGCATCAGACCAACCAGTACTTTCATACCTCTGGCGCGCATGCGCCGTATCAGTTCAAGTGAAGAAACATGGAAAACCGGCTGGCTGAGGAAAAGCGCGGCGCCTGCTTCCTGTTTGCGGCAGCAACGCTCCAGCTCCGCATCCAGATTGGTGACACCCGGATCAACAGCAGCTGCTGCCAGCAGCGGTTCAGCAGCAAAATGAGCCTGATTGGACTGCTTGATCAGCTCAAGCAGTCCAATACTGTTCAAGTTGAAAACCGGCTTAACAAATCCCCGGTCCGATTCAGGTATGGCATCACCTGTTATCGCCAGTACCTGACGGATTCCGGCACTGTGCAGAGCCAGGAGAGAAGAGCGCAACGCGTTGACATTGCGGTCGCGGCAGCATAGATGGGGCAGTACCGGCAGGCCTGTTGCCATCTGGACTCGAATAGCCGTCGCGACTGAATCCATTTTAACCCGGGCCATAGGTGAATCGGCCAGTGTAATCAGGTCGATACCGCCGTTCTTTAGCTGCCTGGCTGCTGCGAGCAAGGGCGTGATATCGCTGTCACGTGGCGGGTCAAGTTCACAGATTAAAGGGAAGGTGTTCTGGCGCAGCCGATCCATCAGGGGGGACGCGCTTTCGGCCACAGCCGGCTGCAGATTTATTTCCGGTCTGCCCCGGATCTGTATGGCCGTCGGTTTTCTGTCGGCCAGCGCTCGGGCAAGCGCGGCGATGTGCCGCGGGGTTGTGCCGCAGCATCCGCCCAGCAGACGCACGGAACCACCAGCAAACCCGGCAACAACGCGGGCGAAATAAGCTGGCTCAGAACCATAAACCAGCCGCATGTTTTCCATGCGCGGATAACCGCTGTTTGGCAACAGCAGCAGCGGTTTTTTCGTTCGATCCAGCTTTGCTGCCTGTTCAGCGAGGTGGGTCGGGCCGACGCCGCAGTTCAGACCCCAAAGATCGATCTCCGCCGACTGTTCCAGTGTCTTACTGATCTGCTCCAGCGACAGGCCTTTGCGGGTCAGACCGTCTGGTGACACCGCGCAGGAACCCATGATCAGCGTCTTTGGCGCCAGTTTTTTGATATGGCGGCACAAAGGCAGAAATTCTGCAGGATCAGAGAATGTTTCAAAAATGAAAAGGTCAGCCCCGCAAGCCAGAAATGCTTCACTGGCGATCATGCCCGCCGCCAGGTACTGGTCAGCATCCAACTGGTAGGCCGGCCCCATGTCAGCAGCTACGAAAGCTTTGTCTTCAGCACATTCTGCAGCTAGCCGGAAACCGCTTTTGACAAGATCACGCAGCTTTTCCGGCTGGTCCGGTCCTGTCTGGGCAATCGCGGCAAAGGTGTTGGTACGCAGCAAATCAGCGCCTGATGCCAGATACTGGCTATGGATGCGGCGAATCAGTTCAGGATGGGTCAGGTTGGCTGCTTCGCAGGGCAGGCCATCATCCGGCCCCAGCTGGGCATAATAAGTGCCCATCGCCCCATCTGTCAGAAACAGGCCGGGATTAAGCAATGTTTGAGCTGAACGCATGTCTTTCTCCTCTAAAACCAGCCTCAGGTTGCACTCCGGACCAAGGACGGTGATCTCCTGGTGGCAAACCAGGAAAGAGCCTGGCCCGGAAGGGGTTCATCGCTTTGCCGTTGAGTGGCTGATGATTGCTCATTTTATCATTCGGAGATGTTTTGTCAAAACACTGCCTATTCACACTTGCCAAAGCCAAAGCCTTGCGGTAAAATCATCAGGCGGGCTTGTCCCGGGAACAGCGCGGGTGTAGTTCAATGGTAGAACCTCAGCCTTCCAAGCTGATTGTGTGGGTTCGATTCCCATCACCCGCTCCAAAAACAGCGGCGGCTGTGTAAGCCGCCTTTTCATTGATATTGGTGATCGGATTGTGTATAATAATCAGATCAATTATGGGTCTATAGCTCAGTTGGATAGAGCAACAGCCTTCTAAGCTGTGGGTCGGAGGTTCGAGTCCTCCTAGGCTCGCCAGAAAACCGTTCGCCACAGAACGGTTTTCTTTCATCCGTTTGCCGGCGGCCTGAAAACCGTACGCAGCACCATAAAGCAGGAGCAGAACATGGCAAAAACGACAACCTATGATAACCAAAGCATCTCAGCCCTGAAAGGAGCCGATCGGGTCAGGCTTAGACAGGGCGTGATTTTCGGATCTGATGATCTGGTAGGCTGTCAGCACTCTTTTTTTGAAATACTGTCTAATTCGATCGACGAAGCCAGGGAAGGCTACGGCACACAAATTGAAGTGACCCGCTATAAAGACGGGTCTATTGAGGTGCGCGATTACGGGCGCGGCATCCCGCTGGACTTCAACGATAAAGAAAACCGTTATAACTGGGAGTTTGTATATTGTGAACTATATGCTGGGGGCAAATACAGGACAAACGAAGGGGAATCCTATGAATACAGCCTTGGACTGAACGGTCTTGGTGCCTGTGCCAGCCAGTACGCTTCGGCCTATTTCGATGTTGTCGTCGTGCGGGATGGTTACCGCTACAGCCTTCATTTTGAAAAAGGCCAGAACATTGGCGGTCTGGTCAAAGAGCCCGTGCGTTCCCGCAAGACGGGGACCGTTCAGAAATGGCAGCCGGATCGTGATGTTTTTACGGAGATCATCATTCCGCTGTCCTACTTTCAAGACACTCTCAAGCGGCAGGCTATTGTCAACGCCGGCATCACCTTCGTTCTCCATGATGAAGAGAGCGGCTCAGACGAAACTTATTTTTATCCGGAAGGCATCCTCGGCTTTGTCCGGGAACTTAATGAAGATAAAGGCCTCACGACGCCGGTTCTAATCGAAGGGAACGGCAAAGGACGCGACCGTTCCGACAAGCCGGAATACAAGGTCAAGGCTTCTGTCGCCTTTGCTTTCAACAACGAAATCAACCTGATCGAATACTACCACAACTCCAGCTGGCTGGAACACGGCGGCGCGCCCGACCGCGCGGTCCGCAACACCTTTGTCAATGAGCTGGACCGCCAGATCAAAGCCCGGGACAAATATAAAGGCAATGAAGCCCGCATCAGTTTCACCGACGTGCAGGACAGCCTGATCCTGGTATCCAGTTCATTTTCCACCCAGACCAGCTATGAGAACCAAACCAAGAAAGCCATCAACAACAAGTATATCTATGAATTCATTACAGAACTGCTGCGTACCCGGCTGGAAGTCTGGTTTATTGAGAACAAGGCTGAAGGTGACAAGGTTATTGAACAGATCCTGGTCAACAAGCGCAGCCGCGAAAGCGCTGAAAAACAGCGGCTGAATATCCGAAAAAAACTGATGGGTTCTGTAGACATGGTCAATAGAGTGAAAAAATTTGTTGACTGCCGTACTCGCGATGTCAACAGACGGGAACTCTATATCGTCGAAGGCGATTCAGCACTGGGTTCTTGTAAAATGGGCCGGGACGCTGAGTTTCAGGCCATTATCCCGGTACGCGGGAAAATCCTCAATTGCCTCAAGGCAGAATACAACACCATTTTCAAAAATGAGATCATCGTTGACCTGATTAAAGTTATGGGCTGCGGCGTCGAAATCCAGACACGTCACAATAAGGATCTGTCTGCTTTTGACCTCAATGGTCTGCGCTACAACAAAATTATTATCTGCACGGATGCTGACGTAGACGGTTTCCATATCAGAACACAGATCCTGGCCATGTTTTTCCGGCTGGCGCCGACATTGATTCAGGAAGGCAGAATTTATATTGCCGAATCTCCGCTCTTTGAGATCACATTGCGCAAGCGCAAAGAAGAGACCACTTTTTTCGCTTATAATGAAAAAGAGAAAAGTGATATTCTCAAGAAAATCGGCAAGGATCCCTATCGTCTGCAACGCTCCAAAGGCCTGGGCGAGAATGAACCGGAGATGATGTGGCAGACAACCATGAACCCGGAAACGCGCCGACTGATCCAGGTCATGCCGGAAGATGCGGAAAAAACACTGGATGTTTTTGACATGTTGCTGGGAGACAACCTGGCCGGCCGCAAAGCCCATATTGAGACGAATGGTTACCGGTATCTTGACATGCTGGATATCGGCTGAGACCGTTCAGGCGGCTATCATCTGAAAATGCGTTGTCTTACAATCAGCGCGGCATACTTTACAGACAGAACAGGACACGGAGGAAAAAATGGCGGATAAGCCCATAGCCATACTGCAGCAGCAGCTCATAACAGAAACCCTTGAAGAAAACTATATGCCCTATGCGATGAGCGTGATTGTTTCCCGAGCCATCCCGGAAATTGACGGTTTCAAACCCTCGCACCGCAAACTGCTCTACACCATGTACCGTATGGGCCTTCTGGGCGGTGCCCGAACAAAATCAGCCAATGTCGTCGGTCAGACCATGAAACTCAATCCTCATGGCGATCAGGCGATCTACGAAACCATGGTACGCCTTACAAGGGGCAATGGTGCGTTGCTGCACCCATATGTGGACTCCAAGGGCAATTTCGGTCGTTATTACTCACGCGACATGCAATATGCCGCCGCCCGCTATACAGAAGTGCGACTCGACGCCATTTGCGAGGAGCTGGTCCGCGGCCTGGATAAAGACTGTGTCGATTTCGTGGACATCTATGACAGCACCATGCAGGAGCCTGTGCTGCTGCC
>JAAYLM010000256.1 GCA_012521915.1 Oscillospiraceae bacterium
GTAATCGGGCAGGATGATCTTGTCCGTGACGCGGCTGTCCAGCTTGAGGGTGCTGACCAGGATCTCGCGGGCCGCGCGGTCGTCGGCGTTGATCGCGGCCACCGCCTGGTTATAGGCCTGGTGGAAGCGCTCAAGCGCGGCGCGTTTTTCCTGGATGGCCTTGCCGGTGAAGACCATCACCTCCGGGGAGAAGGCGTCGTCGCTTGGGAACAGCTGCTTGATAAGGCCGTTCAATTCGCCCTGGGAGGCCATCGGCTCCGGAATGACGGCGATATCCAGCTTGCCTTGACCGAGCATCTCCAGCCGGGCCGGGATCTCGTTGATGTAGATCTTGTCCAGCTGGTAACGCGGCCCGCGCATCCGGTCGGGCAGGTAATTGGTCACGGAAATTTCCATGACGCCGGCCTTGAGCTCGGTCTTGCTGGTGATATCTTGCTTAGTCAGAAAGGGGAAGACCCCGTCGGTGCTGGTCGTGATCTTGATGTCGAAGCCGTTCTCGACGTTGTTGACCAGTGCGATCACGTCGGTCATGGCCCCGTCCAGGCCGCCGCTGATCAGGGCGCTTTGCCGGTCCATGTCGTTGGTGTAGACCTGGACGGTCACATCCAGGCCCAGTTCGGCAAAAAGGCCTTTCTGGTCAGCATAGAAAATCGGCGCGGAGTCGACAGCCGGCATGACGCCGACGCGCAGGGACAGCGTTTCCGCGCTTTCGGACGGCTGCTTCTGGCAACCGGCTGCCGGCAACCATAACACAAGCAGCAACAGGATCAGGAACTTTCCCATGGTACCCCCAGCTCGCTATATGCAGCTATTGTAGCACAGGCCAAACGGGCTGACATCAGGCAGCGGGATGCATGCACCGATCCCATCTTGCATCGTTGACACGATGAACCGCGGATATGATCAGGATTGGTTTTCCAGCCGGCGCAAAGCGCTTGTGACGACCGCATCGGTGATAAAAAACGGATTGTTCGATTTTATGCAAAAAAATAGATCGCAGCATTTTTCCCGTGATAACCCGCCATTTTCGACCAACAGGCAAAGCATCTCGAATTCCCACATGACCGCAAGGTGGCTGGATGTGCATTGTTTGCGAAGCGCTTTATCATTGGAAACGCATATCCATTGGTGCTGCCTGGCTAATAAATAACAAAGCCAGTCATAAAAAGATAGCGGTTTGGGTTTATGAATAGCGGAATAAACTTGATCGATAGTGGGTTCTACAAGCCGCATGCCAAGTTGTCGGCAGTCATCCAGAGCCAGGCACTGTATTTCTTCTATTATGGTTGTTGCGACAGCAATTTGACCGGCATATCTGGATATACGTGGCAGTATTGTCTTGTCGCACTGGAAAAGATCAATGATAACATTTGCGTCCATGATGAGAGGTGTCTTGCCAGCTGATGTCACATATCTATACCCATGAGGAGGCCATCTCGCGCATTTTTATCAGGTCATAGCCTAGAATTTCCGCACCGCGGCCAAGCGATATTTGATTCGATTCCACAGCTATTCTGACCAGGCGCAGGAGTCTGTCTTCAACAAAGTGGCGCTGTGAAATGGCTTCAGGTTCATTTGCTTTCAGTATCTCAGGATCGTGACAAAAATGCGATGGGCTTAAGGCCATAGGTTCGTCTGCTTTTTTCAGATAGCGGCCAACCTTCCCGGCATACGCATGATTAAAACGGACCCATATTCCGTCACCGACACGGTCGGAAAGACGATATAGCACGGTCTTATAACTCACATGAAAGAGGTTCTTGATCTTGAGAACACGTTCAACCAGATCGAGACCTGCTGTATCCCGCCACGCCGATGCAAAGGACGCTTCGGGCATCAGGAAATGTGAGGCGAAAATATTCGCTTCAATTTCCTGGCTCTGGTCTTCTTCAGCCTGTTCAACCGCATATGAATCCAGGTGAAGCAGCAAATGGCCAAGTTCATGGGCTGTGCTAAAGATCCAGCGCTCCACGGAAATACGCTCCCAGACATTGACAACGATCGCTGGGCCGCCGTCATGAGCAGATACAGACAAGCCAAAAAAACCGTCGGAAACCAGCCGGATCGGATAGAGCTTGATGCCGTGGTCCTCAACCAGATCAGCCATGTCACTTATTTTGGCGTCATAATCGATGCCCAGCGTTTTTCGCGCCAGTTGGGCAGCCTCTTTCGCGCGAGCTGCTCCGGATAAATCCTGTGATAACTGATTCTGGAAACCATCAAACGGATACGGGACTTTTTCGCCTGCCAGCTCTTCAAGATAAGTGTAGTTTTCAAGCCATTTTCCGACAGCTGCCAGGATGGTGGTCCGACTGTTCATTCTCTTCAGGGATCGAAAACGCACATGCTGAAGCACTTTGCCAGGCAAAACCAGATCTGCTGTTTTGACACCCAGCGCCGCTGCCAGATTTTGGAGTGTGGACACTTTGGGACGGCTTATTCCGGTTTCAATATTGCGGTAGGCAATCCTTGAAAGACCTGCCATTTCCGCAAGTTTGGTCTGGCTTAACCGTTTATCTTTGCGGATGCGGCATAAGTTGCTGCTGATGGCCATCATCTCCATGGATCAACACACTCCTTTCATGACCAGTATATACATATGTTCAGGATTTGTATATATGATAAGTCATCCGCCAAGACATAGGGAGACGAAAACGACGCATGTTTTACGCATTCGCCAAGCAAGTCAACGTGTGCGCGTCACCTGAACCATGGCCCGGCTGTTCAGCAGGATGCCCAGGCCGAGCCAGCCCAGCATGCTGAGCAAAAGGCCAAACCAGGCTGCGGCGGACATCATGTCCGGGGAGGCCGTGAGCAAGGCGACCAGATGGCTGCCCGGCAGCAAGAGCGCCAGCTGTTTAAGCAGTCCGGCCCATGGCGGCAGGGGCAGCAGCAGGCCGCTCAGCACCGCCTGGACAAACGTCACCAGGGGAGCGGCAAACAGGAACAGCAGCGTCTGGCGCATCCAGCGGGCCAGGACCAGCATCTGGCCGACCGTCGCCATCAGGAAGACCAGCAGGGCCGGCAGCGCGGCGATCACCCGGAAC
>JAAYLM010000257.1 GCA_012521915.1 Oscillospiraceae bacterium
CCAGAAGGGAGGTCTGGCGCCGCCTGGTGCGGAGGGCGTAACAACCACATGATCCTTGCCGATCGCTTTTATGCGCCAGGCAAAAGACCCCAGCATAAAACGATCACCGATACGTGCCTCAAAAACATACGCTTCATCAAGTTCACCCAAACGTACGCCGTTCTCGGTTTTGACAGCATAGAGACCTTTATCCGGGATGGTCCCGCCGGCGGATACGGCCAGCATTCTGCTGTAGGCGTCACCTTGGATAAACCCGTTGATGCGGTCATACAGCAAGCGTGGCCTTGCCGGCTTATCCCGGGCATGTTCAAAGTCGCCGGCGAGCATGCAAAGAACCGCATGCACATCGTCACGAGTGACCGCCCGAAAAGGATAGGCACGCTGCAGGAGTGGCATGACCTCATCCAGTTGATAGCTTGCTCCACAAGCCATAGAGACAAGATGTTGCGCCAGAACATCGAGGCAAAGGTTGGGTGGGTGGCAAGTTTCGATGGTTCCTTGCTGGACTGCAGCGGCAGTCAGGGCACAAAAGAGCGCTTCCAGCGCTGTCCGGGGAAAAAAGCGCATCATGCTGACACGTCCGGGATTGTGTCCGGCCCTACCCAGCCTCTGTAGCGTGCTGGACAGGGTATGAGGGCAGCCAATCTGGAACACTTTATCAATATCGCCAACATCGATCCCCAGCTCCATTGAAGACGTCGCGCATAAAAGCCTGAGTTTGCCTTGCCGCAAAGCGTTTTCCACATTCAGCCGTTGCTCTTTGGCCAGGCTGCCATGATGCGTCCAGGCATAGCCTTCTCCAACGATCTGATTGACCAGGTAAGCCAGTTTTTCCGCATGTGCCCGTCCTTCAACAAAAGCGATCACACTGCGTGTATCCGAGCAGTGTGCAAGGACGGCAACAGCAATGGCCTGCCAGACCGGATCTTTCTGAGGCGTCCCGCTCAGTGGAGCAGGCATATGGACAGTCAGTTCCTTTTTTTTCTGCATAGCCGGGGCGACAATGCGTACCGGATCAGGAGATAAGTAGGCTGCTGCCACATCAAGAGGCGCTATCGATGCGGAAAGTCCAACACGCTGGAGTGGTTGGGGGCATAGCTTGTCCAGCCTGGCCAGTGAAAGCATCAGATGCGCGCCACGCTTGCTGTCGATCATCGCGTGCAGTTCATCAACAATAATCCAGCGAGCCGTTTTCAGGATGTTTTTGCCCGACTGGCTGGTGAGCAAAAGGTAAAGGGACTCCGGCGTTGTAATCAGAATGTGGGGCGGCCTTTTCACCATGGCACGCCGTTCCCGCACCGGGGTGTCTCCTGTTCGTACAGCTGTCTGGATGACCGGTGATAACGGATCATCAAGCCCAGATGTAGCCCGGGTTTCCTGCTGGATGCCCAAAAGCGGTCGGCGCAGGTTTTCGCGGATATCCGCGGCCAGGGATTTGAGGGGAGATACATAGATCAGATAAAGCTCAGACTGCAGGCTGCCGTTTTCAGCCATGGTATAAAGACGGTCAATAAAAACCAGAAAGGCAGCCAGCGTCTTGCCGGTTCCGGTAGGCGCCGAGAGCAGTGTATGGGCACCCGTTGAAATTGCAGGCCAGGCTTGCTCTTGAACAGCCGTCGGTTTATAGAATGCATGTTGAAACCAGCGGATTGTTTCAGCAGAAAAATGAGACTGGGGATTGAGCATGGTTAGGCCTCACTAAGGCAGGTTATCAGGCGCTACGTCGTATCAGAAGGTCCAGGGCAGTCAGCAGGATAGGCGGTAAGACCAGCAAAATAAAATTGGCAACACTCAGGGGAAAGGTGAGGCTTTTATCCTGCTTGTGCAGAAAACGACGGATGTTACGCAGCACCAGCGGCCAGGTCAAAAAAGAAAGTAATGACAAGTGTGGCAGGGTGCCGGTCAGGGCGGCCAAAATCTGAAACGCTGCTGCCAGGCCGTACAGCAGGGTGAAAAGTTGCAAGGCATAGCGGTTGCCGACGTAATAGGGCAGTGTGAACCGGTTTATGGCGACATCGTGCACCACATCACATATGTTATTGGCCAGCATAATGTTGGCAATGCCTGTGATGGCCGGCCCTGTGATCAGCAGCAGGCGCAAAAGTGCCGGTATGTTAATCGAGAGCAACAGCCGGGGGGTTTGCCAGGTGAGCGATACCAGCGCGTCGGGCGGGCTATTGATGATTACCATGAGAAATGGGATAAAAAAACCCATAAACAAGCCTGAGAAAACCTCGCCCAAAGGCATACGGGATAAAGGCGCGGGACCGAATGTATAGGTGATTCCAATGAAAAAGCAGACAGCGCCTGTAAGGAAAACGACCGGTCCTGTTAACAAGGCAAGCAGCAGGCCGCTTCCGGTAGCCAGTGCCAGCAGAAGAAAGAGCAGCCATCGTGCGGTCTTTCTTCTGAATGGCAAGCTGCTGTTACTGGCCTTGGTATCAATATAATTGTTCAATGCGGTTGTCGCCATATCAAAGAAAGTCATGGAAACGAAAAAAAGGGCAGATAAGCCCCAGTGAATTGAGCCGGTTGCATAACAGGCGAAAACAAGCCCCAACAGAAAAGGCAGTAGGCTGGCGATTTTCGTTCGGATCTCCACATAAGAGAAAAATTTTAGGATATAACGGACAAGCATGGGTGGCCTTTTTGTGCGGCGGCCTTAATGCCGGCGGCTATGGATCTGATCCAGCAACGAGCGGATCAGGGCACGACGCAGCGGAGGGGCTGTCTGTTCCAGCAAGAAACAGGCTTTGCGATAATATTTATCAGATATCTGCCGGGCATGCCGAAGACCGCCTAAACGCATTACGTCCGAGATGACCATGTGAAAATCGTCTGCAGTCAACATTTCCCGGCCAACCAGCTTCTTTAAATCCGGCTTTTTTTGCATGGCATAGATCAAGGGGAGTGTGATGACACCTTCAGACAGATCATGCTTGGTTGACTTGCGTAGGGTTGCAGGGGTCTCTTCATAATCAAGGCAGTCGTCGATCAGTTGGAAGAGGATGCCAATCTGGTAGCCGATTCGACCCATCTGCCGGCATTGCTGTTCGTCGTCGCCCCGCAGCATGGCACCGGCATATAGGGCGAGTGTGAAGAGTGCGGCTGTTTTTCCGGCAATAATGCGCAGGTAGCTTAAAACGCTTAGGTCAGTATCCCGATTGTGCCTGTGCTGGCTTAGTTCGCCACGACACAGGTCACTGATCGCCCGGGTGAACAGGTTGATATGACGCGGAAACTGCACCGACAAGCCGGCTACCAGAGAAAAACTGACACTGAAAAGGTAATCGCCGCTGATAACAGCTGTTTTCTTGCCGAACTTTTCCTGAACGCTGGGACGGCCGCGCCTTGTCGGCGCATCGTCAATGATATCATCATGAACCAGCGTCGCCAGGTGGAGGATCTCCAGAGCAGCCGCGGCCATGACGGCATCATGGCTGACTTCGCCCTGATCATCAGCAGCGGCAGCCAGAAGAAGAGCAGCCCGGATCTGTTTGCCGTCACTGTCAGCCAAGTAGCCCATGACATCAGAAAGGACAGGATCACTTTCTTTTAGTGTTTTCTGTACGCAATCGCGTGTTTCCTCAAGGGCCAGTTGTAATTTGCGAGGCCCGGAAAGGGCCTCGCTTTTTTCTTTGTTCGTATCAATCATGATATAAATACGATTTCCGTACACATTTCAGCTTGATCCACTGTTTCTTCAACCAGGGCATGACATAATAATCCAAGCCGAAAATGCGTCCGCCACCGATTAACACGGCGATGGCCGCGAACGCCATCCACCAGGTGCCCATGTAGAGGCCGGTTGTCATCACACACATGATCTGAAGGATGATGGAATACCCTGCTGACAGTGTTGTCAACAAGCCACCCAGTAAAGCCAGGCAAATCAAAATCTCCGAGATGACAATCACAGTCTGAAAGAAAAGCTGTGAATCACCACTGGCATAGATGACGGTGTCGCGAAACCAGTCCATTAGGCTGAACTGTATTTTTAAAGCGACATCGCCGGCATTGACCAGAATGATCCTGAAGATGCTGAAAATGTTCCAATCGAGCAGGACTGAGCCACCGCTGACGGCTCCGGTCGCACCAGCCACAACATCTTCACCGCCAGCTGTTCCGCTTAGGATGCCCTCAAAGAACTCATCGGCACCACGGAAGAAGAGGACCAGCTTGGGTGACTCCAGCCATCCTTCTCCGATTTTCTTAATGCCTTCAATAAGCCAGGTGAAGCCCAGGAACAAGCGCAGAGGCACCAGCAGGAAACTGGGCGTGCGGTTGGACAAGTGGCCGCCCACGAAGCTGCGACAGTTTCGCACGGTGAAAAACTCATGCCTCAAGTAGCTGAAAATTTTGTTCCAGCCCAGCAGCTGGAGAAAATAGATGATATTGATAAAGTGCTTGATGAACATCGCCAGAAAAGAGGGCATCGAAATCTTCTTTTTAGCCGTACCGACATGCGCGACACCATAACGCCCACCGATCGAGACCATGACACCGTGGAATGCAGGCTGATATTGCTCCATTTCTCCTTTGCCTGTTATCAGGACTTCAATGTTATGCGCTATGTTTTTAGCTGAGTGTTCACAGTGCTCAACCATCTGGGGAACCGGTGTATCATGACCTTCAGGTACGCAAAAAGCGTTGTCACCGGCGATAAAAATATTATCTTTCCCTTCAGCGCGTAAATAAGCATCTGTCTGAAGACGACCACGGCCGACCTGCTTCAGGTTAACGGCTGCCTTGGTGATATCGGCGCACTGCGTACCGGCTGTCCAGATCACAGTAGCTGTTTCATCTTTACGGTTGTTGCTGCCGTCACAGCCCGTTTCAATAAAGTCTGATCCAACCGAGCAGACACTTGTTTTCAGGTGTACTTCAACACCCATTTTTTCCAGGCGTCTCTGTGCCTTGGCGGACAACTTGGGGGAGAGGACCGGGATAACACGATCCAGCAGGTCAACTTCGACAATGCGGACTTCTTTGCGGTCGACCTCATAATTTTTGCAGAGGATCGGCACCCATTCAGCCAGTTCCCCGGCCATCTCAACGCCGGTGAATCCAGCGCCGCAAACATAGAAGGTCAGCAGACGGCGCCGCACAGCGGGATCAGGCTCGTTCATGGCTTTCATGAACATGGTCTCGATATGGTGCTTCAGCTTAACGGCATCATCGTAGGACCATAACTTAAAAGCATGTTCCTCCGCACCGGGAATGCCATAGAAGGCTGGCTGCGATCCAGCGGCCATGACCAGGTAATCATAGGCATAACTGCCGGTATTGCCCACCAGAGTCTGCTTCTCATAATCAATCTTGTTGATGTGATCCAGAACAACCTTTACTTTACGGCCACTGAAAATCCGCTGCAGGCTGACCCGGATGCTATCTTCCTCAACACGGTTGGCTGCTACTTCGTGAAGTTCGGTCAACATGGTGTGATAGCTGTTCTTATCGATGATGGTGACTTCGACGTCTGAATTCTTTTTGAATTTTTTCGCCAGTTTTTTGGCGGTCAAGACGCCGGCGTAACCAGCACCGAGGATGACGATTTTGGTACTCACGTTATTCCTCCAATTTTTTTATACAGCGGTACATTGCTCAGGATGGCACCGCAGTTGCCGCAGCACACAATAAACAAGCTGTTTCCTTGCGTTGAAGCTTGTTTATCGTAACATGTCAAGGGGCTAAAATCAACGAAAAAAATAGATTGACAGGGCAAAAAAACGCCAAAAAGAGCATACGCCCATTTAGAGCGAATACATCTTTTCTGGATTATCGGAAAAGTCAAATGTAGAACATAAATCCGCTTTTTTCGGATTCGCGACAGTATGCAGCGACCAGGTCGCTTAGAGAACGCGATTCAGTATATTTCCGGATCAGCTGGTCCAGTTCACAGTAAACCTTCTGCTCGAGTATATGGATCAGCAGGCTGTCCTGGTTTCCCTGGCGGTTCAGGGGGGCAAAGAGGTCCGGTACAGCAACTTTTAACACATCGGCTATACTGATCTTATCCGCTGGCCTGGCCAGGCGGTATCCACCCAGCGCGCCTTTTACCGACTCAATCAGGCCGGCACGACGCAGGGAAGCCAGAATCTGCTCCAGATAAAGCTTGGATATGCCGATATAATCCGCGATGGCTGTGGCTGGTACCTGTGCAGCTGATTCCTGCCGCAGAGCCAGCAACACCATGGTTGTCAGGGCGTGCTGCCCTTTAGCTGAAATTTTCATATGATCTCCTTGTTTTGGTCCAGTGCATGTAGACGATGCTTGACAGATGTGCTTCTTGACCCTATAATATCACATATAAAACATATATGTAAAGTATATATTAATTTGCGAGGTGAACCAATATGGCAAGAATATACCAGAGCATAACCGAACTGATTGGCCATACCCCCTTGATAGAACTGCATCGATATCGTGAGCAATACAATCTTAAAGCCAGGATACTGGCGAAGCTGGAAAGCTATAATCCGGCCGGCAGTGTTAAGGACAGGATCGCGCTGGGGATGATTACGGCAGCTGAGCAGGCAGGCAAGCTGAAAGAGGGCTCGGTCATTATCGAGCCAACCAGCGGGAACACAGGCATCGGACTGGCGGCGCTGGCTGCCGCGCGCGGTTATCGCGTAATCTTGACGATGCCGGAAACCATGAGTGTGGAAAGGCGCAACCTGCTCAAAGCCTACGGCGCTGAGCTCGTTCTGACAGAAGGGCCTGCCGGTATGAAAGGTGCCATGGCCAAAGCAGAGGAACTTGCCGCCCGGACTCCGGGGGCCAGGATTCCCGGCCAGTTTATCAACCCGGCCAATCCGGATATCCATCGGCGGACAACCGGCCCGGAGATCTGGCAAGATACGGACGGGCAAGTTGACTTTTTTGTATCCGGTATCGGGACAGGCGGTACGATTACAGGCGCTGGCGAATATCTGAAACAGCAAAAGCCATCCTTGCAGGTGGTTGCGGTAGAACCGGCAGACTCACCCGTTTTATCGGAAGGGCGTGCAGGACCGCATATGATCCAGGGTATCGGCGCAGGTTTTATTCCCGATGTCTTAAACACCCGGATATATGACGAGGTCGTTCAGGTTAGCAATGAAGAGGCCTTTGCTACAGCAAAAATGTTACCCCGGCTGGAAGGTCTGCTGGTTGGCATATCCTCAGGTGCTGCGCTATGGGCTGCCGGCCAGATGGCCTCCCGCCCGGGAATGCAAGATAAAACGATCGTGGTCATTCTGCCCGATACAGGAGAGCGCTACCTGTCCACACCTCTTTTCACGGATAGCTGACGGGCTCGTTTCAGGTTTTTAAAGCTTTTACAGGACAAGGGCACGGTTCGCCTGTTTCAAGTACGCAGCCAGGTGAACCGGCTCTTTTTCAATTGCTCAATCATTGACAAGAAGCAGTCTTGCTGTTATGCTTTAAGAACACCCCACCCGGGGTGTAGAGATAGAGGTGGTCCTTATGCAAAAGAAGTTCGCCATCAAAGGCATGACCTGCGCAGCCTGTTCTGCTGCGGTTGAAAAAGAAGTCAGCCGCCTGCAGGGTGTTGCGTCTGTTCATGTTAACCTTCTGAGCGAAAACATGCAGATTAATTATGATGAGCAGCTGATCGATGATCGAGCCATCCTAAAAGCCGTTGACCAGGCAGGATATTTAGCAGAACCAATCGCTGATACAGGACGTACAGCAAACACGGCAGCGAAATCCGCAAGCGTGACCCGGTCGGGGCCGTCGGCTGCCCTGAACACGATGCGGCAACGTGTCGTTGTTTCATTTGCTTTCCTGATTCCCCTGATGTATGTTTCAATGGGACATATGCTGAACTTGCCGCTCCCGGGCTGGCTGCATGCTGGCATGAACACGCATGCCTTTGCCTTGACCCAATTTTTGCTTTTACTGCCGATTGTCTCGGTGAATATGGCTTATTTCCGCAATGGATTCCGCGCATTGCTGCGTAGGCACCCCAATATGGATTCTCTGATCGCCATCGGTTCTGGCGCCGCAGTGCTTTATGGCATATATGCGCTTTATCAAATCGGTTACGGCCTGGGATCCAGCCAGATGGAAAGGGTTGCACATTTTGGCATGAATCTGTATTTTGAGTCAGCAGCCACCATTTTGACACTGATCACCCTGGGGAAATATCTGGAAACCCGATCGAAAAGCAAAACCACTGAAGCCGTGTCCCAGCTGCTTGATCTTTCACCTAAGACGGCACTGATCCTGAAGGACGATGAGACCAGGCAAGTACCGGTTGAACAGGTCTCCGCGGGTGATGTTCTGCTGGTGAAACCCGGTTCGGCCGTTCCAGTGGATGGTGTGATTGTTGAAGGCCGTTCATCTGTGGATGAGTCCATGTTGACAGGGGAAAGCCTGCCAGTGGATAAACAGCCCGGAGACCCGGTTTCCGCTGCCACAGTGAACATCAGCGGAGCCTTCTCATTTAGGGCGACTCAGGTGGGACAGGACACAACACTGGCACATATCATCTCTATTGTAGAAGAAGCAGCGGCATCACGGGCACCTATAGCACGGATTGCTGACCGGGTCAGCGGTGTGTTTGTACCGGTGGTCATTCTGATTGCCCTGGTGACCGTCGGGGTATGGCTGCTGAGCGGCGCTTCACTTGATTTTGCCCTGTCCAATGGGATCGCTGTCCTGGTCATTTCATGTCCATGTGCGTTGGGACTGGCCACACCAGTTGCCCTGATGGTTGGTACAGGCAGAGGTGCACGCGAAGGGATTCTTATCCGGTCTGGTGAAGCTCTGGAAACAGCTCAGTCAGTAGATACCGTTGTCCTGGATAAAACTGGCACGGTTACGGAAGGGAAACCACAGGTGACGGATATCCTGCCATTGGGTGGTCTGGGCGAAGATGATTTTCTTTGCCTTGCTGCCAGCCTGGAACAACCCTCTGAACATCCACTCGCCTCAGCTGTCGTGCGTTATGCCCAAAGCCGTCAGCTGACGCTGGTACCCGTCCAGATGTTCCAGTCGATTCCCGGGCGAGGTGTGCGTGCTGTACTGGATCAACAACAATGCATCGCCGGAAATCAGGCGTTTATGGTAGAAAACGGCCTTGATGCTGGCCAGTTGACCGCTATGGGCGACCCACTGACGGCTGCAGGTAAAACCCCCCTCTTTTTCAGCCGAGACGGAAGTTTGCTGGGTGTTATTGCGGTTGCTGACACAATTAAAACAACCAGTCGTGAGGCTGTCACCATACTGGTCAAGGCTGGCCTGAAAGTCATCTTGCTGACAGGTGACCAGGAAAAGACAGCCATGGCCATTGCCCGGCAAGTTGGTATTGAAACGGTTATCGCCGGCGTTCTGCCACAGGACAAGGAAGCAGAGATCCGGAGGCTGCAGGCCTCCGGGCGAAAAGTCGCGATGGTCGGGGACGGCATCAATGACGCGCCGGCACTGATTCGGGCAGATGTTGGTATTGCCATAGGTGCAGGCACTGACATAGCGATAGAGGCAGCCGGTTTGATCCTGATGCGCAATGATCTTCTGGATGTTGTCAAAGCGCTGCAATTGAGCCGCGCTGTTATCCGCAACATCAAGCAGAATCTGTTCTGGGCCTTCTTTTACAATATGCTGGGCATTCCGCTGGCGGCCGGCGTGTTTTTCCCTGTGTTTGGCTGGACACTCAGTCCCATGTTCGCCGCCGCAGCTATGAGCCTCAGTTCGGTTAGCGTCGTCAGTAACGCTCTTCGTTTAAAACGTTTTAAAAGCAAAGGATAACAAAAAATTACCCCCTGAGCAGTAAGCGAACGCATCGAAAAGCTATTGGAAACATTGGGATAAACACCGGAAAGGATGGTTGGAAATGAAAAAAATCATGAAAATCAATGGCATGACTTGCGGCCATTGTCAGGCCAGAGTGGAAAAAGCCTTGAACAGCATTGAAGGGGTCAAGGCGAAAGTTGATCTGAAAAAGGCACAGGCACTGCTCAGTCTGGACGCGCCTGTCGCCGACGAGGTTTTGATTAAGGCTGTAACAGAAGCTGGCTACCATGTTACAGACGTGCAGGAAAAGAAGGGACTGTTCTCATGAAGGCTGACAAGGTCAAGGCAGCACGCCTGATAAAAACAGCACGTGGACAGCTGGACGGCCTTTTGAAAATGATCGATGACGACCGCTACTGCATGGATGTTTACAATCAAATTCTGGCAACACAAGCCATTTTAAAAAAGGTCAGCCGCGATGTCATGCAAGCCCATCTGGAAAGCTGCGTGCGTGAAGCGATGGAAACAGGACAGCAGCAGGAAAAAATCGAGGAAATCCTCAGCTTGTTATATAAATTGACAGGATGAACACCGCCAGACAACGGCGGTGTCATCAGGATGGCGGCATTCCGCCTAAATACATTGCAATATTTCATTTGTGTGCGCTATACTTGAGTCAAATAACGGCATCAACAGATACCTGAGAGGGGGGTCTGCGTATTCAACTCACAAGCGTATACATGAAGCAGAAAATAATGCATAAGGTTCTGCTGAGCCTTGTACCCGTCATTCTGCTTGCTGCCTTCTTGTTTGGCCTGCGCATCCTGTTGCTCCTGGGCGTCGTCTGCCTGACAGGTTGCTTTGTTGAGTATGGCGCCATGCGTCTGGTTAATGGCAGCAAAGCGAAAGTAACAGAAGCCGCCCTGGTGTCTTGCTTTTTGTTCACATTGTCCCTGCCACCGGCAACACCGTACTGGATTGCCATGCTTGGTATTGCTTTCGGCCTTTTTTTTGGCAAGGGCGTCTTTGGCGGCTTTGGCCGCAATATCTTCAATCCGGCCCTGATTGGCCGCTGTTTTATCTATATCTCGTTTCCCGCCTCCATGACAGTGCGCTGGTCAGCGCCTTTCACCTCTTTCCCCGGTGGGCTGATCCGCTATGATGGGAGCTCTGACGTGATATCAGGGGCGACACCGATGATCCAGCTGCAGAACGGATTGGAGCAGACTGGATATCTGGATCTGCTGACCGGCTTTATCGCCGGGTCCCTCGGCGAGACGAGTGCCTTGCTCATCATTCTGGCTGGCATATATCTCATCATCACGAAGACAGCATCCTGGAAAATCATGGCATCCTGCCTCTTGTCCTTCACCCTGCTCAATACCATTTTGTATCTGACCGGCCTCTCTCAGGCTGATCCACTGTTTTCGCTGCTGTCAGGCGGATTCCTGTTCGCCACGGTCTTTATGGCAACCGATCCCGTTTCCGCACCCGCTCAAGAAACCTCACGTGTGCTCTACGGGATACTGATCGGCCTGACCGCGGTGGTAATCCGCCAGTTTTCCCTGTTTACAGAAGGGATCATGTTCGCCATCCTGGTGGCTAATGCCTTTGGGCCGTTGATTGACCGTCAGGTCAGGCAGTTAAGTGAACGGCGGAAGAAGGTGGCTGCATGAAAAGCGACTATTTGAAAACGCTGGTTTTTATCTTGATCATCAGTGTATTATTCGGTGCGCTTCTGTCTGGTGCCAATGCCTTGCTGCGTCCGCAAATCAAACAGAATGAGCTCATCGCGGAAAAGAAGGCCGTGCTCTATGCTTTTGGTCTGGATGACAGTGGTCAGGCGGATGAGATTGACAATCGATTCGCAGAACTGGTCAGTGAGGAACAGATCGAAGGAATCTCTGCCTATGCCTGGAAAAAGACGGACGGGTCTGTCCAAGGCTATGCTGTACCCTTTACCGGCGCCGGCCTCTGGGGTACGATACGTGGTTTCCTGGCTGTGACCGCTGATCTTCAGACGGTGCTGGGCTTGACTTTTATCGAGCAGAATGAAACACCCGGTCTGGGTGGCCGCATTGATGAGCCGGCATATAAAGAGCAGTTCCGCGGGGTTGAAATCAGCATCGAGGAAGGTTTTGCCTATGGCACGGCCGGAGGAGACCAGCTGGATGCCATAACCGGTGCGACATCGACATCCAGGGCTGTTCTGCAGATCCTTAATCATACACTGCAGGATACACTGGCAACGTGGGAGGTGCCCTGATGGCGGAAACATTCAAACAGATCTTCAAACGTAATATCTGGCAGGAAAATCAGG
>JAAYLM010000258.1 GCA_012521915.1 Oscillospiraceae bacterium
CTTATTGAACAGTATGGAAAGGCGATGCGGCGTGCCAGGCAGAATGTATTCTGGGTTACCTGGGATACCGTTATAGCAAGTGTCGACGAGCAAAATGAGTACATTTTCGACTTCAGCAGGCCCGAACGGCTGATCCGCCTGTACCTGGCCATGGGCTTTACCGTCATTGAAGGCAGTCCCATTTGCCACAGGGACAATTGGGATGCCGTAACCTTTAAAGTGAAAACCCCATCCGGTATTTTTGAGGCAATGTCAGAGCAAGGTTATCTGTACATGACCCGCTTGCTCCAGTCATGGCGGCATTTCCTGCAGAAGAATGGCTGGTATGAAAAACTGATTCAGCATGTCGGCGATGAACCGCACGACCTTTGCGCTGCTGAATACCAAATGCTGTCCGGCATCATAAGGAAACACCTTCCGGCCGTCTCGCTTATTGAGGCCGTTGAGACCTATGCGTTAAAAGGCGCTGTTGATATCTGGGTGCCCAAAAATGATTACTACACACGCCATAAAGATGAATTCACCAAACTGAAAGCCAATGGAGACAGAATCTGGTTTTACACCTGCTGCATTCCCGGCGGATTTTATATGAACCGGCTGCTGGATATGCCACTTTTGAGGACGCGTTATCTCCACTGGGGCAATTATAAATATCAGCTGGAAGGGTTTTTGCACTGGGGTCTGAACCATTGGCGGGATGGGCAGGATCCTTTCGAAGAGTCTTGTCCACTGAATGGTCCGGTTAACCACCTGCCTGCCGGCGATAGCCACATGATTTATCCCGGTAAAAACGGACCGATGATTTCACTGAGACTGGAACAGATGCGGGCTGGCGCAGAGGATTATGAGCTTCTCAAGCAGCTGGCAGCAAAAGATGAATCTGGGGCAAACGCCCTTGTCGCTGAATGTTTTGTCGCTTTTGACCAGTGTGAAGCGGATGCTGAAACCTTCGATATCACACATGGAAAACTGCTTAAAACGCTGATGCGGCCATGACCGCTATGTATTGACCTGACTCATTGTCAGGCTGGATGATGACTGAGGGGTGACGGGTTGAAGGGAGATTTTTCTTTACCGGAAATGCGCTCACTGACTGTGGATGGTCAGACGTACAGGTACCATCCGTTGTCAGCACTGCAGGACATGGGGTATGCTGTTCATCGGCTGCCTTTCTCTATCCGCATTTTGCTCGAAGCGGTTTTACGTCAGCGAGATGCACGGACCATCACCGATGAGCATGTTCATGCGGTGGCTGACTGGGCAAATCCGAAGCGCATCGGCACCGAGATACCTTTTAAGCCAGCCCGCATACTGCTGCAGGATTTTACAGGGGTTCCGGCAATAGCCGACCTGGCCGCTATGCGTGACTGGCTGTACCGGCAGGGCGGCCAGCCGGAAAACGTCAATCCGCTGATTCCGGTTGACCTGGTTGTTGACCATTCAGTCATGGTCGATGAAGCTGGCCATGCCGGAGCCTTTTCAGCCAACATCACCCATGAGTTCAAACGTAATGCTGAGCGTTACCGTTTTTTGCGCTGGGCGCAAAAGGCGTTTAAGAACCTCCGCATTGTACCGCCAGGCACGGGTATCGTCCATCAGGTCAACCTTGAATATCTGGCGGCCCTGGTGCAGTCGCGGGAAACCGCTGCGGGAACGGTGCTGTTTCCGGATACACTGGTCGGTTCGGATTCGCACACGACCATGATCAATGGACTGGGCATCGTCGGCTGGGGGGTTGGGGGTATCGGAGCTGAAGCTTGTATGCTCGGACAGCCCATTTACCTGAATCTGCCAGAGGTTGTGGGGGTGTGCGTGACCGGCTCACGCTCTGAGACTGTGACAGCTACAGATATCGCACTGGCTGTAACACGATTGTTGCGCCAGGAAGGTGTCGTTGGTAAATTTGTCGAATTTTTCGGATCCGGCTATGAAAAAATGTCATTGCAGGATCGTGCGACCATTGCCAATATGGCGCCTGAATACGGCGCTACCATGGGCTACTTCCCGGTTGACCAGGAAAGCCTCAACTATCTGCGTCAGACAGGACGGGATCTGATGCTGGTCAAAAAGGTCGAGGCTAACTATACCGCACAAGGTCTTTTGTCTCGTTCTGAAGAACCGCAGCCATGCTACAGCCACGTCATCGATCTTGACCTTGGCAGCATCAAATCCGGCGTGGCCGGCCCCAGACGGCCGCAAGACCTGATCAATCTTGGCGCTTTAAAAAATCGCTTCAGAGAGGACCTGGCCAGGCCTGCTGAAGAAGGCGGTTTCGGATTGGACATAAATCCTAAAACGACCAGGGCTGCGATATTGCAGATCGGCGATGAGTCAGTAACAATAAAAGATGGATCAGTTGTTCTGGCTGCCATAACCAGTTGCACCAATACGTCAAACCCCATGGTTATGCTGGGAGCCGGTCTTATGGCCAGAAAAGCGGTCGCGCTGGGTCTTCGTACACCTGCTTATGTGAAGACCAGTCTAACGCCCGGTTCGCAGGTGGTCACAGAATACCTGGCAAAAGCCGGTCTATTGTCTGAC
>JAAYLM010000259.1 GCA_012521915.1 Oscillospiraceae bacterium
ATCACGGATGATGCGATTGAGACGGCCGTCCATCTCTCGACGCGTTACATTTCAGATCGTTTTCTGCCGGACAAAGCCATTGACCTGATTGATGAGGCTGCATCCAAACTGCGTCTGTCGCACACCAGCGAACCCAATCGTGTCCGTGACATGCAGCAGCAGCTCGATGAGCTGGCCATGCGCAAGAAAAAAGCCGCTGATGAAGAACGTTTCGAAGAAGCGGCTGAACTGCATCGTCAGGAACGCGAACTGCAGCAACAGCTGGAAAAAGTACGGGCTGACTGGCAGCAGAATGAAGAAACAAAATCATTGTCTGGCGATGCCATCGCTGATATTGTCGCCAGCTGGACAGGCATCCCGGTACGCAAACTGACTGAAAGCGACCATGAGCGCCTGCGCCGTCTGGAAGATGAGATCACAAAACGAGTCATTGGCCAGGAGGAAGCGGTTCATGCTGTCGCAAGGGCGATTCGTCGCGGCAGGTTGGGCTTGAAGGACCCCAAACGTCCAACAGGTTCATTCATTTTCCTGGGGACAACAGGCGTCGGTAAAACCGAACTGGCGCGTGCTTTGGCCGAAGTCATGTTTGGTGATGAAAACGCGATGATTCGGATTGATATGTCTGAGTTCATGGAGAAATTTGATGTATCCAAGCTGATTGGTTCGCCACCAGGCTATGTGGGCTATGAAGAAGGCGGGCAGCTGACAGAGAAAGTGCGGCGCAGACCTTATTCTGTCGTTCTTTTTGATGAAATCGAAAAAGCTCATCCGGATGTTTTCAACGCGCTTCTGCAGATCATGGAAGATGGCCGGCTGACGGATGGGCAAGGCAGAACCGTTAATTTCCGCAACACCATCATCATCATGACCTCCAATATCGGTGCTCGCCTCCTGACGACATCCGCCGGCCGCAGAATTGGCTTCACAGCAGGCAGCGGCAACGATGAAGAAAACAGCGAAAACCTCTATGGCGGCAAAAGCTTCGCGGATGCCCGCAAACTTGTGCTTGATGAGCTTAAAAAGACATTTAACCCTGAATTCATCAATCGTGTTGATGAAATCATTTTCTTCCGCATGCTGAACCGTCAGGCGATCCTGCAGATTGTCGATATCATGCTGGCTTCACTCTATAAACGGGTCAGTGATCTGGGAATGACGCTGGAGGTATCAGAGAAAGCCAAAGCATGGCTGGCGGAAAAAGGATATGATCCGGTCTACGGTGCCAGGCCACTGCGCCGCTTGATCCAATCCCAGGTTGAAGACCGCTTTTCTGAGGCGATGCTGGACGGGACCATCAATGCGGGCGATATAGCCTGGCTTGATGAAGAGGAGGGTAGTCTGGTGGTTTGCCGTAAAGAACGGCAGCCGGCGGAGGCTGCCGTGGTTGAGCAGGCGGCACAGGAGGATCCGGATCAGATGACAACAGAATGATCGAGTAAAGCTTGCAGCACCGGCATGGCAAGATTGGCCAGCAAGGCCACGATGCTGGTGAAGATCAAAGATATAAGCGCGACCAGGACAAAACAACGATTTTCATCAAAACTGGTAAGCCGGCGCAAGACCAGAAACTGAGCCAGGGTGGAAGCGGCCAGTCCGGCTGCAAGCTTAAAGAGCGAACTGAAGATTGAACCCGGCAGAACCAGCAGTGCTCCCAAAAGAAACAGCTCTGCATAAAAAAATGCCGGGTTCATCCGCGTTATCAGCACAGGTATCGAGACATGGTAGCGGAAAGA
>JAAYLM010000260.1 GCA_012521915.1 Oscillospiraceae bacterium
AGTTGAAAAAAATGCAGATTGAACTGGTTAAGCTGCAGGAATGGATAAAATTCAAAGGCCTGAAGGTTGTTGTTGTTTTTGAAGGCCGCGATGCTGCTGGAAAAGGCGGTGTGATCAAACGCATTACTGAAGCGCTCAACCCCCGTATCTGCAGGGTGGAAGCCTTGCCTGTACCTACGGAAAAAGAGAAGACGCAGTGGTATTTCCAGCGTTATGTTTCACGTCTGCCTGCCGCCGGTGAGATTGTTCTTTTCGATCGGAGCTGGTACAACCGGGCCGGTGTGGAGCGCGTCATGGGTTTTTGCACTGAAGAAGAGCTTCGTGAGTTTTTGCGTTCCTGCCCGGAGTTCGAGAAAATGCTCATCCGTTCCGGCATTATCCTGATCAAGTACTGGTTTTCCGTTTCAGATGAAGAACAGGAAAAACGCTTTCAGGATCGCATCAGCGACCCGACCAAACGCTGGAAGCTGAGTAAAATTGACCTGGAGTCGCGTAGCCGCTGGGTGGACTACTCACGGGCTAAAGATGAAATGTTTGCCTATACCGATACCCGCCAGTCGCCCTGGTTTGTGGTCAACGCTGATGTGAAACGCCATGCCCGGCTGAACTGCATCAGCCACCTGCTCAGCATGATACCCTATGAAGATCTGACGCCGCCGCCGCTCGAACTGCCGCAGCGCCAGAATGACACGGCTTATGTCCGGCCACCGTTAAGTGAACAGACCTTTGTGCCTGAACGATATGGGGCGCAGTCCAAATAGCCAGGCTGACGGTCAGCCCGGTTCGATCCCGGCATGGTAAGCTTGCAGGGACTTGATCTGTTCCGGTGATATGCCTTTTTCCAGAAAGGCGGCAATACCGCGGGCACTGGCGATGGCAGCGGTCATGGTTGTGATATACGGTATTTTATAGCGAATAGCCGCTTTCCGGATGTAGGAATCATCAAACTGACTGCGCCGTCCGGATGCGGTGTTGATCACCAGGCTGATCTCACGATTCGTGATATGATCCAGGATATTGGGTCTGCCTTCAAATAGTTTTTTCACAGCAACCGAAGTGATGCCGTTCTCCTCGAAATAGCGGCAGGTGCCTTCTGTGGCAAAAATGGTAAACCCTATGGCTTCGAATGCCCTGGCAACAAGCAGGGATTCCGGCTTGTCCTGGTCAGCCACGCTGATCAGGACGGTGCCTGCTGTCGGCAGAGGCAGGCCAATGGCTTCCTGTGATTTGAAGTACGCCAGCTCGTAGGTATCGGCCAGGCCAAGAACCTCGCCGGTGGAACGCATCTCCGGCCCCAGAACAGGGTCCACTTCAGGAAACATGCTAAAGGGGAAGACGGCTTCTTTAACACCATAATGATGAATTTTGTTATGACGCAAGTGGCCAACTGATGAATCCCTGCCTTCAAAACGGCCCATGATCATTTCCGTAGCCAGGCGAGCCATGGAAATATTGCACACCTTGGACACCAGCGGGACAGTCCTGGAAGCCCGCGGGTTGGCTTCGAGGACATAGACGATGTCATCGGCTATGGCATACTGCATGTTCATCAGGCCAACCACATGGAGCTCACGGGCTATTTGCCGTGTGTAGTCCATGATCGTCTGGACGTGTTCGCGGCTTATGCTGACTGGCGGGATGACGCAGGCAGAGTCGCCAGAATGAATGCCGGCCAATTCTATGTGCTCCATGACTGTCGGGACAAAAGCATCTGCACCATCTGCGATAGCATCAGCTTCTGCTTCAATGGCATGGCTGAGGAATCTGTCAATGAGAATGGGACGGTCCGGTGTGACGCCTGTTGCCGCTTCCATATAACGCTTGAGCATATTCTCGTCCAGGACAACCTCCATCCCACGGCCGCCCAGCACATATGACGGGCGCACCATCAGTGGATAGCCGATCTGCTCCGCGATTTTCTGAGCGTCAGCCACTGTTACAGCCATGCCCGATTCAGGCATGGGAATGTGCAGTTTTTCCATCATGACGCGAAAGCGGTCGCGATCTTCAGCCAGATCAATCATGTCCGGTGATGTCCCCAGAATGCGAACACCGGCATCTGCCAGCTCACCGGCTATATTCAGCGGTGTCTGACCACCGAACTGGACGATCATCCCCAGCGGTTTTTCTTTTTCATAGATACTAAGCACATCTTCAACCGTCAGAGGCTCAAAATACAGCTTGTCTGATGTGTCATAGTCAGTAGAGACTGTTTCCGGATTGCAGTTTACCATGACTGTTTCGTAACCAAGATCACGCAGGGCAAAAGCTGTATGCACGCAGCAATAGTCAAACTCAATGCCCTGGCCGATCCGGTTGGGGCCGCCGCCCAATACCATCACCTTTGGCCGGTCACTTGTTTTTGTCTGATCCGGCGCGTTGTAGGTGGAATAATAATAAGCCGCGTTGTCCACTCCGCTGACAGGAACAGGTTTCCAGCCCTCGACAACACCCAGGCGTGTCCGCTGACACCTGATCTGTTGTTCCGGCACACCAAGCAGCTGAGCCAGATACCGGTCGGCAAAACCTTCTTGTTTGGCCCGGGTCAGCAGACCATCCGGCAATGCGCGTCCGCGAAAACGCAGGATCTCTTCTTCCCTGTCGACCAGTTCTTTCATTTGCTGTAAAAACCATGGTTTGATATAGGTCAGCTGCGCAAGCTGCTCGATACTTGCACCTTTACGCAGGGCTTCATACAGGATAAACTGCCGCTCGCTGGTTGGTTCTGTCAGGAGCTGCAGAAGATTTTCCAGGTCGCGCTGATGAAAATCGCGGGCAAACCCAAAGCCATACCGGTTAATCTCCAGGGAGCGGATTGCCTTCTGCAACGCTTCCTTGTAGGTTTTGCCGATGCTCATCACTTCTCCGACTGCCCGCATCTGGGTTCCCAGCTTGTCTTCGACACCGATAAATTTCTCAAAAGCCCAACGGGCAAACTTGACCACAACATAATCGCCGGATGGTGTGTAGCGCTCCAGTGTACCGTCACGCCAGTATGGCATTTCATCAAGGGTCAAGCCCGCTGCCAGCATGGCTGAGATCAGGGCGATGGGAAACCCCGTGGCCTTGGATGCCAGTGCAGAAGAACGTGACGTGCGTGGGTTGATCTCGATGATGACAACCCGGTCGCTGACCGGATCATGGGCGAACTGCACATTGGTGCCACCAATCACCTCGATCGCCTCGACCACACGATAAGCATAAGCCTGCAACCGTTTCTGCAGTTCATCACTGATGGTCAACATGGGCGCAGAGCAGAAAGAATCGCCTGTATGTACACCGACAGCGTCAATATTCTCAATAAAGCATACCGTGATCATCTGGTTTTTCGCATCGCGCACGACCTCAAGTTCCAGTTCTTCCCAGCCCAGAACCGACTCTTCGACCAGGAGCTGTCCAACCATGCTGGCTGCGATTCCGCGTTGCGCCACCACACGCAGTTCTTCGACGTTATAAACCAGGCCGCCGCCCGTTCCTCCCATGGTGTAGGCCGGACGGATAACGACAGGATAACCGAGGTCGGCTGCGATCTTTTCTGCTTCTTCTACATTATAGGCCGGGCTGCTGCGCGGCATATCGATGTTCAGACGCTTCATGGTTTCTTTAAAAGCGATGCGATCTTCGCCGCGTTCAATCGCATCGACTTGGACACCGATCACCTCAACAGCGTATTCAGTCAGGACGCCGGCTTTATGCAGTTCAGCGCAAAGATTCAAGGCAGACTGGCCACCCAGGTTAGGCAGCAGCGCGTCAGGCCGCTCTTTGGCAATGATCTCTGTGAGCCGCTGCCGGTTGAGCGGCTCTATGTAGGTTACATCAGCGGTCTCTGGATCTGTCATGATGGTCGCCGGATTGGAGTTGACCAGCACGATCTTATAACCCAGTGCGCGCAATGCCTTGCAGGCTTGTGTGCCGGAATAATCAAATTCACAGGCTTGTCCAATGACGATAGGGCCGGAGCCAATGATCAGAATCTTGTGAATATCGGTTCTTTTAGGCATAACGAACCTCCATGGGTACCTTGAGGGTGTCTGGTTGCCGGGGCTGGCCGATTCATCGTCTGCCGGCACAGCGGCGAATCGCTAATGATCTGTATCACTATAGCAAAAAAATGTATTAGACGCTACTGGGGCCTGTGGAAAAACGCAGTTGGACCTTATGATCACCCTGTTGAAGCTAACACTTTCTGCTCTGACGAACCGCCTCCCAAGTCCTGGCCTGTTTCCGGTATACATGGCAAAGCCGCAGGACTTCAGCGGTCCTGCGGCTCGAGTGCCGGTCAGGCGATATTATTCTGTATGGCAATCGGCCTTTCCTGCCGTCGCCAAGAGAAGCATGGGTTCAGGCGTTATATGCTATAGGTCGAAGCAGCGGTTTCTCCGCCACGTCCTGTCCAGTTGGTGTGGAAGAATTGACCGCGGGGCGCATCGAGCCGTTCATAGGTATGTGCGCCAAAATAGTCACGCTGTGCCTGCAGCAGGTTGGCCGGCAGGAATTCACAGGTGTAGCCGTCGAAATAGCTAAGTGCTGAGTTGAGCGCGGGTGCAGGGATGCCAAGCTTAATCGCCGTTGCGGCGACATTGCGCCAGGCCGGAACCAGATTCTGAATGGTTTCTTTAAAATAAGGGTCAAGCAGCAGATTGCTCAGCTGCGGGTTTTGATCGTAGGCCTCTTTGATTTTTCCCAGGAAGACCGAGCGAATAATACATCCGCCCCGCCACATCAGGGCGATACCACCATAATTCAGATTCCAGTTGTAGGTTTTCGCAGCCGCTTGCATGAGGACATAACCCTGGGCATAGGAAATAATCTTGGCGGCGAAAAGAGCCTGGCGGATATCTTCAATGAAGGCTTCGCGGTCTCCTTGGTACCGGGCAGGTTGATGTCCGAACGCTGTAGCCGCGATAACACGCTCATCTTTCATGGCTGACAGGCAGCGGGAGAACACTGCCTCACTGATCAGGGTCAGCGGCACACCTTCATCCAGAGCCGCTATGCCCGTCCACTTACCTGTGCCTTTCTGTCCTGCAGTGTCCAGTATTTTGTCTACAATCGGCTTACCGTCTTCATCTTTGTATGCCAGGATATCGCGTGTGATCTCAATCAGATAGCTGTCCAGTTCCGTTTCGTTCCACTTTTTGAAAACCTCGTGCATTTCGTCAGCTGTCATACCCAGCGCATCGCGCATCAGTTGGTAAGCCTCGCAGATGATCTGCATATCGCCGTATTCAATGCCGTTATGAACCATCTTCACGAAATGGCCGGCACCGTTTTCTCCGACCCAGTCACAACAGGGTGACCCATCTTCAACTTTGGCAGCGATGGCCTGAAAAATCGGTTTCACATGCGGCCAGGCAGCTGTTGATCCACCCGGCATAATCGACGGCCCAAGTAAGGCACCTTCTTCACCACCAGAAACACCTGTACCGATATAAAGCAGGCCTTTGCTTTCGACATAGGCTGTTCTGCGAATGGTATCGGGGAAATGTGAATTGCCGCCGTCAATCAGGATATCACCCGGATCAAGATAAGGAATGAGGGTGTCGATAATGGCATCAACCGGCTTGCCGGCTTTGACCATCATCATGATCTTGCGGGGGCTGGCAAGGTTATCAACCAGTTCCTGCAATGAATAGGTGCCAATGATGTTTTTCCCTTGCGCCCGTCCCTTAACGAAATTCTCCACCTTGCTGGTGGTCCTGTTGTAGACGGCCACGGTGAATCCTTTGGATTCCATGTTCATGACCAGGTTCTCACCCATCACTGCCAGGCCGATCAGGCCGATGTCCGCTTTTTTCATTGTATTTGCTCCTTTCAATCAGCGCTTGACGCGCGCGTTGCCCTGCCAGATGCTCCAGACCTGTTCTTCATCAGCCGGAACAGCGTAGTCTGTCAACAGTGTCACGGTCAGCGCTCCTGTTGCCCAGCCAAACTGCAGGCATTTTTCAGCTGACCAGCCTTTCAGCACCCCATAAAGCAGTCCGCCGACAAATCCATCTCCTCCGCCGATACGGTCAAGCACAGGGATGTCACGCGGTTCTACGACATTCCATTCATGATCCGTCAGGCTAAGCGCACCCCAAGAGTGCATGTTGGCACTTGCGACTTCACGCAGGGTGTTGGCAAAAAGGGTTGTGCCGGGGAAAGCTGCCTTGACACGCTGAATCATGTCTTTGAAGCTGTCGATTTTGCTGCTGATTGATTGACCGCCTGCTTCCGGACCGGCAATGCCCAGACACAGCTGAAAATCTTCTTCATTGCCAATCAGGATATCACTGATCGACGCGATTTCCGTAAAGATATCACGCAGTTCCTTTTCTCTGTTTTCCCAGAAGGAAGCCCTGTGGTTGAGGTCAAAAGAAATCACGGTGCCATGCTTTTTGGCAGCGCGAGCCAGTTGCAGGCAAAACTCACCTGTCTGCGGTGACAGCGCGCCAATCAGGCCGGAAACATGCAGGATCTGGACACCGTCCGCACCAAAAATACGCTCCAGGTCAAAGTCTTTGACATCAAGCAGTCGGCCGACTTCACCGGCACGGTCATTGTGGACACGCGGTCCTCTCATGCCGTAACCGCTGTCGGCGATGTTGAACTGATGCCTGTAGCCCCAAGGACCGTCCTGCTCAAACTCTTTTCCTTCAAAATCAATATTACGGCTTTTCAGTTCATTTTTAATAAAGGTGGCTATGGGACTGCCGGCGACAAAATTGGTCAGAACCTTGACCGGCAGACCTAAAGAGGCCGACACGTTCAGGACATTGGTTTCGGCACTGGTTGCCTGCATCTCATAATGGCGGGCCGTATGCACTGGCTGGCGATCGACCGGTGTAATGCGAACACCCATGCTGCTGGGAACGACCAGCGCATACTTACAGTTTTCTTTTAACGCAATAGACATGGCAATAAAACCTCACTTTCAATAATACGCAAATGACCATATATATATTTATTATAGCTGATATCGCGGGGAACGGGCAATTGCGTGTATTGATTCACTGGTTCTATCAGTATGCAAAAATTGACCGGGTTTTTTAATCACCAATGATCTTAACCAGCACCCGCTTGGCGCGATTTCCGTCAAATTCGCCATAAAAGATCTGCTCCCACGGACCAAAATCAAGCCGGCCTGCGCTAATGGCGATGACAACCTCCCGACCCATGATGGTACGTTTAAGATGGGCATCGGCGTTGTCTTCATAGCCATTGTGGTCATATTGGCCATAGGGCTTTTCCGGAGCCAGCTTTTCCAGCCAACGCTCAAAATCACGATGCAGGCCACTTTCATCATCATTGATGAAGACACTTGCGGTGATATGCATGGCATTGACCAGCACCAGGCCCTCTGTGATGCCGCTTTCCTGCAGGCACTGTTCGATCTGTGGTGTGATGTTGATCATGCCGCGGCGGGTCTGCAGCTTGAACATCAGTTCTTTGCGATAGTGTTTCATTGGTTCGGTTCCTCCTGTCTGAACGTCCTGCCTGCATCAGGCAGAAACGCGCACAATCAGCTAACCAGCCAACCAAGTGGCATTCCGCTTTGATTGTAGCCGCGCCGCCGTCATCTGGCAAGGCTCGAAAGATCATGTGTTGACTGTTCCGGTCATATCCTGAACGAAGGAGCGGTTTCGTTGACAGCGCGGCTGGGGCGGCGCTATAATGACAGCCGTGACCTGAACCATTTTTATCATATTTTTATTTTCTCTTTTCATGTATATCACCATAGATCAGGAGGGTATTGTCCATGTCGTTATCAGGTAAAACAGCACTGGTCACGGGTTCAGCCCAAGGTATTGGTCTTGCTATAGCTACGAAACTGGCGCGTGATGGCGCCCGGGTCGCTCTCTTTGATATGAATGCAGACCAGGCGGCAGCTGCCGCTGACGGTCTGACCGCGGAAGGCCTGACCGCTATCTCCGGTTTTGTCAATGTTGTGGACATCGCAAGCATCAAAGATATGCTGGTATCTGTGGTCGGATCTTTCGGCAAACTGGATATTGTGGTCAACAATGCCGGTATCCTGTCCTCAACCCCTGTTCAGGAAATCAGTGAGTCGGAATGGGACCGCATCATGGCTGTCAATCTCAAAGGCACATTTTTTGTCTGCCAGCAAGCATTCCCGTATTTGAAGGAAAGCCCGCAGCCACGCATTATCAACATGGCGTCCCTTGCCGGACGGATGGGCGGATATGAGAGCAGTCTGGCATATGTCGCCTCAAAAGGCGGGATCATTTCCCTGACCTACGGCTTGTCACGTCAGTACGCGCCTTACGGGATCACGGTCAACAGCATCTGCCCGGGGCCAACGGAAACCCCGATGATCCGCCAGTGGTCTGACGAACAGCTGGCAGGCCTGCTGGCGCGCATCCCGATTGGAAAAATTTGCAAACCGGAGCATATCGCCCATACGGTAGCATATCTGGCCAGTGATGCGGCAGAAGTCGTCACAGGAATTGCTTTTGACATCAATGGCGGTATTTATGTCGGATGACCAGTTGTGTCAGTCCGGCCGGATCTGGCGCAACTGGCTGATTTCCGCGGCATAACCGTCCAGCTCATTAGGTGTCTCCAGATAAAAGGGCAGATCCCTGAGCAAAGGGTGGGTGATCACTTTTTCGACCGCATCCAGGCTGAGTGTGCCCTGACCGATCTTTTCGTGGCGATCCTTATGGCTGGCAAAAGGGTTCTTGCTGTCATTCAGGTGCACTGCCTTCAGCCGATGCAAGCCGATGACCCAGTCAAATTCGGACAGCACGCCATCCAGATCATGAACGACATCATAGCCGGCATCATTGGTGTGGCAGGTATCAAAACAGACACCCAGCTTATCCGGCAGAGCCACCCTGTCAATAATCGCCCGCAGTTCCTCAAAACGTGACCCGACTTCACTGCCTTTACCGGACATGGTCTCCAGGAGAACGAG
>JAAYLM010000261.1 GCA_012521915.1 Oscillospiraceae bacterium
TAGAAGAGTTTCCGTTTGCAGAGAGCAGATCAAGGTTCTTTCTGCTGTAGAAACCGCGGTCAACGATAAACTGGATCCCGGAAAAATGAAGGTATTCCGTCAGATCCGGGACTGTTGACTTGTCATTACAGGAACCACGGTATATTCTGGAAAACAGCGGTTTATCTGTGTTGATGTCGTAGCCCATCAGGCAGTTGACCTGGTCTTCGCCAAGTTCATTGAACTTGTAACCGGCTTCGCCCAGATCATTTTCATCAGAGCAGGAGCGGATGGCATGACCGTCGATGGCAACTTCCCCGGAGCAGGAGTTCAGACACTGCTGTTCATATGCCTCGACTCGCTTTGTCCTGCGGCCAAGGTTGTCGAGAAGCGTTCCAAGTGCGGTACGCCCCATTTTGAAAGGATAGTCCTTATATTCGATCGAAAGCCAGCTCTGTTCGTAATAACGCTGGACCTGATCTACATGGACAAATCCATTCGCGTATAAGATGACTGCGTAAGCGAAGATCTGAGCAGCCTTGTCAATCTGGAAGCACTTTTGCAGGTCTTCCTTTACAGAACTGGTAACTGCCTCGATAAACGCATACTGGCCGTATTCAATAACAGTAATAAGATCCTGTGCGGTGCCTTGGTAATTCTTATTCGGCCGGAACCCAACGCCGGCGACAATGGAACCGATACATTTATCAGTCTTCTTTCCCCAGTTTCCGCTTGGGAGCTTGACTGACTTGTAACGGTAAACGTAATAATGCCCGCTGATAAGTTTGACTTCAGTGCACGGTTCTGGACGATACTGGTTAATCTCCTCTGGGATTATGCCTGGCATATGCTTTTCCCCCTCAAATACATATCGGTAATATCGGTAATTCTATTATACCAAATGTAGTATGAGAAGCAAAGCAAAAAGTGCCGATTTTGGGCTTAAATACTGGATTCTTCGGGTGTTACGAACCACAGAACTGATGGCGTTATCCTTAACTCATATCGATAAAGGTCTGAATGACTGTGATTAGCTTACCCATTTTGCGAATCCTGCTGAAAACCGTCCCTGCAGACGGAATATGATCAGCTTAAGATAGCAGGTATTGGCTGTCAGTGTCACGTCCATATTGATGACTTTGCCATGGCTTGACACCTGTCGCCTTTTCGGGTTACAACGAATACACCTGGGAGGAATGGCCATGAAACGATCCTTGTTTGTTCTCGGAGACAGCATCTCGATCCACTATGGGCCCTATTTGGCCCGGATGACAGCGGATGTTTTTCACTACGGGCGTAAAAGCGGGCTGGATGCCGCGCTGCACGACCTCAATCAGGCATTGGGTGCCAATGGCGGCGACAGCCGCCATGTTCTGGACTATCTCGAGGACATGAGCGCAACTGCGCGCTGGCATCACGACGTTCTGCTCCTGAACTGCGGCCTGCACGACATCAAGACCGATCCCCTGACAGGGGCCATCCAGGTGCCGCAGGTCGCGTACACGGACAACCTGGCCCGTATTTTGCTGCTTGCCAAGCGTGTGGCTACGCATCCGGTCTGGGTCAGCTCCACGCCGGTAGGTGACGAGCGTCACCAGCAGTTCAACCCTGGATTCATCCGCCACCAGGCAGATCTGCTGCGCTACAACGCCGCTGCTGCTGAACAGGCGCGTTTGGCCGGTCTCCCGATCGCCGATCTGGCTGCTTTCACGGGGAA
>JAAYLM010000262.1 GCA_012521915.1 Oscillospiraceae bacterium
GCGCCAGAGTCTCGACGATCTGAGAGGTGCCATCCGAACCTTACAGCATGGTGAGAGCAAGTCGTTCACTGACCGTCTGGGACAACTGCTGGATGTGATCCGACGCACAACAGATTTGGATGTCAACTTCGTTTTTGACTTGGTAACAGATCCACTTCCGATCCAGCAGACGGTCATGTTAAACGCAGTAAAAGAATTCTCGACCAACAGTCTGAAGCACGGCAGAAGTCGCACAATCGATATTCTTCTGCAGGAATTTGACAACGCGTATCACCTGACGATCAGCGATGACGGTATCGGTACAGACACGATTGTTTTCGGATTTGGTCTGACAACGATCAGAAACAGAGCGGAGAGTCTGGGCGGAACGATGAGAGCAGAAAGCAAACGCGATGACGGCTTTTCTTTGTATATTGTCCTGCCTGCCGGTATACAAACAGATGACGACACAGGCAGAAACGTACTGTAAAAGCGTTTTCAGATGACAAATATGAAACGCTTTAAGACTCAGACAATCATATCATCCATCACAGAAAGGACAAGGCGCTGAAATGAATAAAATCAGGGTGTTGCTGGCAGACGATCAGAATATCATCCGCGAAGGAATCAGGTCGTTGCTCGAGGATTACGCTGACATTGAAATCGTTGGCGAAGCCGTAAACGGGAAACAGCTTACTGAGCTTGCCCAGACACTCGAACCGGACATTATCCTGAGTGACATTCGTATGCCCATCATGGATGGCGTTCAAGCAGCTCGTCTGATCAAGCAGCAAAGGCCGCAGATAATTGTCATCATGCTCACGACTTTTGATGACGACGACTATATCATCGATGCTATGACTGGCGGAGCAGCGGGTTACCTGTTGAAGGATATCAGCAGCACGCAGCTGGTACAAGCTCTGCGAGACAGCATGCAAGGTAATCTTATTTTGCCCGGACGTATCGCAGCTAAGATTACTGCCAGACTTGCTACAACTACCCAGTCTTCTGCAGGCAAAAGGGAAGGTGGCAGAAGCAATCAGAATGCAGATATCAATTATGATCAGTCAAGCAAAGAACTAAATAAGCAGAAAGAAATTTTCTCGGAACGCGAACTCGATATTGTCAGACTGCTTCAACAGGGTTTAAGCAATCGCGAGATTGCGGACAAGCTTTATCTGACAGTCGGCACAGTCAAGAATTATCTCAGCCAGATCTATCTTAAACTGGACGTTAACGACCGTGCCAATGCTGTGATCAGGCTGCGTGAATTGGAGATTTAGTTAGTGTTGTTCTTCAACTGGATTCTGTTTTCCAAAATATGATCAAAGATATGACTCGAGTAACTAATCATATGATCGCCTTGTCTCCCATAATGGAGTCAACGAAAGGGGGTCGTACAAATGACCGGTATGAATATCACAATGGAAACACTGATCATGATTCTTCCGCTGATCGCACTTCAATTGGGATTGGCACTTTACTGTATCGTGAAAATAGTTCGAGAAGGCGTGTCTAATCTGAATAAGCCGCTATGGATCGTGATCAGTCTTTTTGTTAACCTGATCGGGCCGATCACGTTTTTGATTGTTGGCAGAAAGAAGGATCACCAATGAACGAATACATGATCGATATAAAGAATCTACACAAGACATTCGGTGATGTCCATGCCCTTCAAGGGGTAACGCTGCAGGTGAAGCGCGGTGAAATCTATGGTTTCATCGGCAAAAACGGCGCTGGAAAATCAACGACAATGAACATCATGGCAGGACTGTCACGTCCGGACAGCGGCAGCTGCATCGTCAACAGTCATGCGATCAACACCATAAAGCACCCTGGTCAACTTTCCATCGGCTATCTACCGGAAGCTCCGGCATTTTTTGGCTGGATGACAGCCCGGGAATCACTGCAATATCTCAAACCAAACAACAAAAA
>JAAYLM010000263.1 GCA_012521915.1 Oscillospiraceae bacterium
ATCAGCGTGACGATTTCGCCCTTATCAATAGAGAAGGAGACGCCCTTGATGGCATGAATGCTGCCATAGTAAACATGGATGTTATCGACATGAAGCATCACTTATGCCTCCTTCTTCTTGCCCAGATAAGCCTCGATAACGGCAGGGTTGGCTTGTATTTCTTCTGGCGTGCCCTTGGCTATGATCTTACCATAGTTGAGGACGGCGATACCTTCGCAGATGCCCATGACCAGGCGCATATCATGTTCGATCAGCATGATGGCAATCTGGAATTTGTCGCGTATCTTGATGATATTGGCCATCAGTTCCTCGGTCTCTGACGGATTCATTCCGGCTGCCGGTTCATCCAGCAGCAGCAGGGACGGGCGGGTGGCCAGGGCACGCACGATTTCCAGCCTTCGCTGGGCACCATATGGCAAGGATCCGGCCAGATATTGTGCCATATGTTCCATGTGGAAAATTGAAAGCAGTTCGCGTACCTGTTCACGTGCCTGGCGTTCGGCAGTCCAGAAGCGGGGCAGGCGAAAAATCCCGCTCAGCGTGCTGTATTTGACCTGATTATGTAATCCAATCTTGACATTATCCTCGACACTCAGTGACTGGAAGAGGCGGATGTTTTGAAAGGTCCGGGCGATGCCTGCCTGGTTGATCTGCATGGTGTTCATGCCGGCGGTGTCATTGCCGTCAAGCAATATGGCACCACGCGTGGGCTGGTAAACTTTGGTCAGCAGGTTGAAGACCGTGGTTTTACCGGCGCCGTTCGGACCGATCAGACCGGCGATCTCTGTCCGGCCAACAATAATGTTGAAGTCTTCGACTGCGTTCAGGCCGCCAAAATTGATACCGAGGTGGCTGACTTCCAGAATCGGTGTCACATCAAGATCCCGTTCCGGGATGATCGCCCGGCTGGGAACCGGAACCATTTTGCTGGTGCTATGCATTGGAAGCCCCCTCGTCTTGCTGCTGGCCGGGCTTGTTGCGCCGGATAAAACCAAACGCGCGCTGGATCAGCTGCTTGAGCTGTTCATTATTCGATGTCAACATAATCAGGATCAGGATGATGGCATAAGCCAGCATGCGGTAGTCATTAAACGCCCGCAACAGTTCTGGCAGGATTGTCAGAACCGCTGCGGCGATAATAGATCCTCGGATATTGCCGATACCACCCAGAACAACAAAAACCAAAACCATGATAGAGGTGTTAAAGTCGAATTTGCGGGCGACGACGGTCGAGTAGTTAAGCGCGTAGAGCGCACCAGCCGCGCCGGCCAGGGCGGCTGAAATGATAAAGGCTGTCAGCTTATAACGTGTGATGCTGATACCGACCGATTCAGCGGCGATGCGGTTGTCGCGCACTGCCATGATAGCCCGGCCGCTGCGGCTGTGAATCAGGTTCAGGACAATAAACAGGGTGACCAGGATCAGGATAAAGCCAGCTGTGAACGTGGAAAGTTTGCTAATGCCGACAGCACCCATAGGCCCTTGCATGATCATGGTGCCGCTTTCGCCCAGATTCAGAGAAGCCTGGTCAGCCATCGTGAAACGCAGCCCATTTTCGCCAATGCCAACATAAACTGTGTTGATAACGTTTTTGATAATTTCGCCAAAGGCTAGCGTGACAATAGCAAGATAATCACCGCGCAAACGCAAAGCGGGAACACCGACAACAAAGCCGAATACCGCAGCGATGACTGCGCCGATAACCATAGAAAGCGCCAGACGCAGCGGATCAGATGGGATCTGTCCCTTAAATGCGATGGAGACCACCACACCGCTGAATGCGCCGAGGCTCATGAAGCCGGCGTGCCCCAGGCTGAGCTCGCCTAGAATACCGACAGTCAGGTTGAGCGAGATGCCCATGACGACATAAGCACAGATCGGAACCAGCTGACCACGTAATGAACTGGTCAGGTTACCGGTGCCGTCAAGTATCTGGATAAAGATAAAGGCGGCTACGACGATCCCATAGGTGATGGCATTGCTGCGGATGAGTTTTGCTCCGGACTTTTTTTGTTTCATATGCATCACCTATACCTTCTCATTAATCTTCTTGCCCATCAGCCCTGTTGGTTTGACCAGCAATACAAGGATGAGGATCGAGAAGACAATTGCGTCAGACAGTTGGGTGGAGATATAGGCTTTGCCGAAGATTTCAACCAGACCCAGCAACAGGCCACCCCAGAATGCGCCCGGGATGGATCCGATGCCACCGAAAACAGCGGCCGTGAAAGCCTTGATACCGGGCATAGCCCCTGTTGTCGGCATCAGGATCGGATAAGCAGAGCTAAGCAGAACACCGGCGATCGCTGCCAGAGCGCTGCCTATGGCGAAAGTGACCGATATGGTCTGATTGATGCTGATACCCATCAGCTGAGCGGCTTCTTTGTCTTCTGAAACAGCCCGCATTGCTTTGCCGATCTTGGTATTTCCGATGATGAAGGACAAAACGATGATGATGACAATGCAGGCTGCGATGGTGACGAGGGCGACACTAGGGATGGTCAGCTCGCCATTGAACAGCTTCAGGGAGGGCAGGCTGACCACCGAAGTAAAACTTTTCGGATTGGAAGACCAAATCAGCAATGCGGCGTTTTGCAGCAGATAGCTGACTCCGATCGCTGTAATCAACACCGCCAGGGAAGGGGCGGCCCGCAGCGGCTTGTAGGCCAGCCTTTCGATCGTGACGCCAAGAAGGGTGCAGACAAGCATGGCCAGCAGGATGGACGCCAGCGGTGGCCAGCCAAGGTGGGTGGTCGCGACAAAAGACATATAGCCGCCCACCATGATGACGTCACCATGAGCAAAATTCAACATCTTGGCAATGCCGTAGACCATGGTATAGCCCAGGGCAATGATTGCGTAGATACTGCCCAGACTCAGACCGCTGACCAGATAAGATAGAAATGTCATAATGAACCTCTGGGCGTTTAGCCTCAACTGCTGCCGCTTAATGGGAAGAAAGAGGGCGCCGCGGTTAACGGCAGCCCTCTTTCAGGGTTGGCAATGATGTCAAGAGGGCAAGAAAGGTGTCGGGGTCAGCTGCCAGCCTGCATACCGACATAAACGCCATCTTCGATAACCATGCCCTTAGGTGCCTTGGCGACTTCGCCGGTCGCAGCCCAGGTCATGTTCTCACCGGTCAGGCCGTCGATGCTGAAATCCGAGGCCGTGAAAGCAGCGATCAGCTTGTCACAGATGGTCGCGTTATCCATATCGGCGGTGATACCGGCTTTGGTGCAGGCCTCATAGATCGCGTAAATGCAGTCATAGCCATCAGCAGCAAACTGGTTGGGCGTTTCATCATATTCTTCCTGGTACTTGGCGACGAAAGCAACCGTACGTTCATCAGTCGCGTCCGCGGCAAAGGGTGTCAGCAACATGACGCCTTCAGCGAGTTCTGTATTGAAGTTTTCCATGGTCAGAATACCGTCCATGCCATCAACACCGAAAAATTTTGGCTCATAGCCCATGGCAGCAGCCTGGGTTAGGATCAGGGAAGCCGGCTGATAGTAGATCGGCAGGAAGATCAGGTCAGCGCCTGCATTTTTTGCAGCAGTCAATTGGACGTTAAAGTCGGTGGCAGTGTCATCAGTAAAGGTTGTGGTGCTGACCACTTCCATGTTTTTGCTTGCGGCCTCACTGATGAATTTTTCATAGATGCCGGTTGAATAAGCGTCAGCGTTATTGTAGATGATGGCAATTTTGCTGGCCAGATTGTTGTCGGCAATATACTGGGCAGACGCGATACCCTGGTTGGGGTCGGTGAAACACATCTGGAAAACATTGTCCTTACCCTCGATAACGGAAGTCGAAGAGGCAGAGGGTGTGAGGGTAAAGATGCGGTCACTGAATGATTCAGCGGTTACGGCAATACCAGGCGTCGTGGTGACGGTGCCGCAAAGCACCTGCATGCCCCAGTCTTTCAGGTTGTTGTAAGCATTGACCGATTTTTCGGCGTCATGTTCATCATCCTGAAAATTCAACTCAAACTGCAGACCGCCAAGTGCGTTTACTTCGGCAAGAGCGATCTCAGCGCCTTTGGCGACAGATGATCCGTACACAGCTGCTCCACCGGTCAGCGGGCCAATACCACCGATTTTTATGGCTTTGCCAGTTGTGCTGTCTACGGCGGTACAACCGGCCAGGACAAACAAGCCAAGGGCTAGAATGAGTGCGAAGATACGGAAACGATATGCGTGCATTTGTTTGTTACCTCCTTAAAGTCGTGATCGGGTGCCTGATCAGATTGGATCTTGTGACTGCGGCAGAGCTGCAGTTTGCAGACCCTGAATATGGACGAATTATACGGGTTGACATGAAAGATGTCAACCTGTGACTTGCAATCACGTTCGTTTGCTAAAGGGCTTTCCCGATAAGAAGCTCAACGGGTGGCGACCAGAACGCAAGCCTGTACGACTTGCAGCCCCAGCTGTTCTGCCAGTTCACCCAGTTCATCGCTGTACGTACCCGGTTGAAACCAGACATAGGGAATGCCCAGGCGGGCAGCTTCTTCGATAAATCCTTTTCCGATGCGCGGGTTTACCACGAGGTTGACAACCCGGATTTTTGCCGGCACGGACGATAAGTCAGGATAGCATGGATCACCATCGACGGTATCGTAACGGGCATTGACGGCGTATGTGTCATACCCTTTGCGTTTCAGTTTATGATAGATCATGTTGCCATATTTTTCCTGATTCTGGTTGGCCCCGACAACAGCCCATACTTTTTCTTTCAACATCATTTCTTCCAGCATTTTTGTTTCCTCCTTTTGTCAATCTATTATCATTCAGCAAATGCTGTTTGTTTCCTGCCATATTTCTTTTATAAAGGAGGAAGCGTGTCTATGCAAGGGCAAGTGGCCGGACAAATACATTTCCGTCTGTTTTCGATGCAAACAATGACGCTCTGCCACCTGATGGTGGCAGAGCGTCATTGTTCTTTGTTTTTTTAGCCGGTATTTTCATCTCGATCATAGCCGGAAGGTCAGGGTTATTCATCTAACTGGTTGATAATCCGGACCAGGGGCGAATCAGGACCGAGGATCAGGGTCTTGTCGCCCTGCATCGCCTTCTTCAACGCCTCCAGTTCCCGCACAAACAGGTAGAATTCAGCTTTGTCCGGATCATTATACAACTCTTTAAGAATGCGCATGTATTCTTCTTCACCTTCACCCTGAAGGCGCTGGGCTGCGGCTTGGGCCTGGCCGATCGTAATCTCTATTTCCTTGTCTGTTTCGTTACGGATTTTGGCTGCTTCGTATTCGCCTTCTGCTTTATAGGAGGCTGCCATCTGCGAACGTTCGGAGACCATGCGGGCAAAGACCGCGGTGGTGTTGTCTTCGGGCAGATCAAAACGTTTGATTTCCACAGAGAGGATATCGACGCCATATGGACGCAGACTGGCGGCCACCTGCTCAGTGATCTGATTGTTAAGCGAGGTTCTACCGGCTTCCGCGTCAGAGATGATTTCATTTTGCTGCAGCTGGCCCATCAGATTTTTTATGACGCTATAGGTGCTGGCGTCAATTCGTTTCTGCATCTCGCCGATATTGTTGACGGTGCGGATGAACGTGGTCACATCATCGATCTTCCAGATAGAGTAACTATCCACAATCATCGCCTTTTTATCGGCTGTCAGGACTTCGGAAGAATTGACATTGTAGATCATTTGTTTTTTGGTCAGTCGGTTGACATCTTGGATGAAAGGAAGTTTAAAGGCAAGACCTGCGTCAGGCTGGATAGAGACCAGGGCGCCAAATTGCGTGATGTAGGCGAATTCACCCTCTTGTACTGTATAAACTGAATTGCTGACGCCGATGATAACGATCACCGCGATAATGGCGATAATAATCCATTTTTTCATAAAGCTAACCTCCTCAGTTGCTGTTGGTGCCGGGCAAAGCCGTTGCGCTGCTGCTGTTCGATCCGTCCAGCGGCAGGAGCTTAAGCACATTGCTGCCGTCATCAACAAAAACACGGATGTTGGGCAGGATCTCTTCTAAGGCAACGAGATACATGCGGTCGCGTGTGATCTCCGGGAAGTTGGCGTATTCCTGGTACATGGAAAGGAAACGGTCGCGCTCACCCATGGCTTCATTAATCTTGCTTTGCTTAAGGCCTTCGGCATTGCGTACGATCTTATCTGCCTGGGCATTCGCTTCGGGAAGCTTGCTGTTCTTGTAAGCGATCGCCTGATTGAGTGCCGTTTCTTTTTCCTGCTTGGCTGTCTCCACATCACGGAAGGCCTTGGCAACTTCTTCAGTTGGCGGCTCAGAGTCGTTGACTTTTACATCAAGGATCATCACCCCGATATCATGGAGTTCCAGATGCTGACGCAGCAGCTCTTTGACATCTGCCTGTATCTGAACTTTCCCTGTGGTCAGGACATCGTCGATGTTCTTGGTTCCGACAACAGAACGCACCGTGCTCTGCAGCATGTTTTTCAGGATGATATCCGGGCTGTCGGTCTCAAAAAGGTATCTGTAGGGGTCGCTGATTTTCCATTCCACGAAAAAGTCGATGTTAACGATATTGAGATCGCCTGTAATCATCGTGCTCTCTTCCGGGATGGCGTAATAATCGTTCGGCCCGTTACTGCCATAACCCAGTTCGATTTTCTGGGTCAGGTTGACGGACAGGATGGTGACCGCCTGGAATGGCCAGGGCAGTTTGCCGTGCAGGCCGGCATCGACTGTTTTTGTGTATTTGCCAAAAGTGGTCAGAACGGCCTGCTCACTTTCGCTGACAGAATAAAAGCTGCTGCTTCCAATAACAATCAGCAGGATCACCAGGCCGACAAGGCCGATCAATCTGATCATCTTAATGTTTTGACTGTTCATTAAATCCCTCCTAGGTCACCAGACACAGACGAGCTGGTCTGATTCCGGTTTATCCGCATCACGATCTATTATCGCTTATTTGGGACGATGAAACAACCGCACCGGATCCGGGTGGTTGAACAAAGAGCGTATCATCCGGGAAACGGACTGCCAGTGAGTAAAAAACTGTGCACGCGATTGCAAAGCCGATATGTGAAATTCAGATGGAAAGCTCTTTCTGTCTGGTCAGGAACACGAGTGCTGCCTTTTCATCAAGCGGCCGGCTGACCAGGTAGCCTTGTATCTGGTCACAGCCGCATTGCAGCAGATACTGACGTTGCCGGTCATGCTCAACACCTTCCGCGATTGTTATGTGGTTAAATTTATGGGCCATGGCAATGATGTCAGCAACAACCGTTTTCTCTGGTGCTGTGGACAGAAGACTATCAACAAAAGTCTTGTCGATCTTGAGTGTGTTGACTTTAAGGTCCTGTTCCCGGGAGAACGATGAATATCCTGTACCGAAATCATCAATTGAAATATGCAGTCCAGCATCTTTCAGTGTGCCCAGACTGCGGTTTATCGCATCAAAATCAGCAGAAAATACGGATTCAGTGATTTCCAGGCCAATAAACCTCGGATCCACCTGCATGGCCTTGATCAGCTCAAAAAGCTGTTTAATGAAGTTGCTATCCAGCAGTTGAATGACGGAGATGTTGACAGATACGCGGATCTCCGGAAAACCGTTTTTTTGAAGCTTCTTGCTGAAGGACAGCGCTTGTTGGAGAATGTTTCTGCCGATTGGAAGGATGAGTTTTGTTTCTTCGGCAATGGGCATGAATTCCAGGGACGGGACGCGACCCAGTGTTTTACTGTCCAGCCTTGCCAGCGCTTCAAACGCACAGATCTGGTTGGCCTTCAGATCCAGAATCGGCTAGTACTGCAACGTTAAGGCTTGATCTTCCTCTCTTGCGGCGATCCTGGACAGTTCCTGCTCTATGCCTTGCTCACGCAGAATTTTCGATTCAATTTCCGCATCAAAATAACAAACGGACATCGTATGCGGATCGTTTTTCAGCGCGTATTCAGACGCGATCAACAGATTTTTCAGCAGAAGATCAGTCTGCATCGCATTTTCCTGAGTGATTTCCACCAAACTAATGCCACCGTTGATTCTTTCTGGTACAAGCACTTTTTTCAAAGTATCAGCAATTTCCGCACTAAACCGGATGAGTTCGTCTTTATCCTTGTATTGTTTCTGATAAAAAACGAAGCGGTTTTCATAGGTGCAGAAAAGCTGACGCTGATTGTTGGCATAAGCTGAAAGGATATTGACCAGGGTCTTCAGCAGCTTCTGTGTGTAGTTGAAGCCATAGTTTACTGCCAGAGACTGGATCGCGCCAAGATTAATGCCGATCAGGGCACGTTTTCCAGCCGTTCTTCTGGCTGTGTCTGCTTTCGCGTCTTCTTCCAGAAGGTTTTCCAGATAGGTGCGGTTATACAGGCCGGTCCAACGGTCGTGCTCATTATTATAGCGGAGGGCCTGCTCCATCTCTTTACGCTTCGTGATGTCCTGCAAAAGGGCGATATGGTTGTCTTTACGCTTGTCAAAAAAAGCAAGCGCTGAAAGGCTCAGCTGCACCCAAACGATCGAACCGTCTGGTTTAACCAGGCGTTTCTCGATGGAATAGGCGGAGATTTCACCTGTAAGAAGCCGTGCATACTGGGTCAAGTCTTCCGCCAAGTCATCTGGATGTGTTATCTTTTCCCAACCCAAGGCTAGCAGTTCTTCCTTACTTCTGCCCGTGATCTGTTCATACATCGGGTTAATGGAAAAGAAAGCGTTTTTTTCCGGGGTGCTTGGCTTATGGCCATAGGAGATCGCGATGCCAAGCTGGTTTCAACCGCTGTCAGCGCAGCTTCTACTGAGTCATAAAGGCTCAGGTTGATATCCGGAAAGGACAACAGGTAACTGTGATACGAGCTGTTTCTCTGGACAGCCACCGTCATTCCGTTTAGATCTTCAATACCGGATATGCTGGTCTCAGTGTCTTGCGTCACGATGACACGCTTGAAATAATAGTAGGGCTGGGAGAACAAGAAATGCCTTGCCCGTTCATCTGTGATGCCGATCATGGGGAGGGCGTCGATATCGCCTTTCATCGCCAGGTCATAAGCTTCCGGCCAGGTCAGACCTTCTGTAACATCAAAGGTTATGCCGGTTTTTTGGCTGACCAGCTCAAGGTAATCAGCCGCGATGCCTTTATAAACGCCGTCTTCATCAATAAATTCGAAAGGTACAAAATCGGGATCGACACCCAGGCTGACTACGGGATTACTGTTAAGGTATGCCCATTCATCTTCTGTCCAGTCGATATCGCTATCGATCGCGAAGCAGGGAACAGAAAAAAGCAAGACCAGGACGAAACAGATCAGCAGCACAGCTTTCAATTTGTTCATATAAGGATCCTCTTTCCTGTCAGCCGACTCAATAACAGGGCTTCCTCATCTGTCCGGTTTGCCTTATTGATTCTGTCTTGCGCAGGGTTGGACCGTTGTGCTTTTGATTATAACAGGCTGGCAAAAAAAAACATCAGTTATGTCAAGCCATGGCAACTGGCAAACATTTCCGGTATATGGGGCGTCTGCCTGGTGAAGAGCGTGATAAACGTGGCCCGTAGAACAAATCACTGCTATGATTAGATGGAATCATGCTTGGGTGCAGGTCTCCTGTCGACAGGCTGCATGCGTTTCCCTCAAGAAACAAGGAGGTGCGACACTTGGCAAAGATTGGATTCAGTCTATCCGTGGACTTCCTGCTTGGAGAACCGGCAGATGACGCCGAGCAGTTATTAAGCTGCCAGTACGGCGGAGCGGACCGGTGTTTGGCTGGCCTCCGGGCAAAAGGTGTCAACTGGGTTGAGCTGCGTACGGTTGCCTGCCAGGACAATGCGGACCGGGTCTTGGCTGCAGCAAAGCATGTCTGGGCGAACGGTCTGTCTTTGTCTGTTCACGGAAGGCTGCAGCCATTTCCTGCTCATAAAGGCTTTCAAAAAGGTTATGGATCCTTAGCAAAAATATGGACGCATCTGCCGAGGGAACAAGACCTGCCCGTTATTTTGACAATTCATGCTTATGCCGGCAAAGAAGGGTACGCCGGGAATTATGCCCGGCAGACGGTTGACGCTTTGCGCGACTGGCAGTTGTTGATCGGACAGGAGGTATTGCCTGTGCGTCTGGCTCTTGAGCTGAACCGGCGCAAAGGTACCATTGACCCTTCTACCGATTACGCAGGCGTGCTGGCTATGGCTGAAGCAGCAGGCCCTTCTGTTGGTCTCTGCTGGGATATGGGCCATGACGCGGCCAATCGAAAGCTGCCGGAGGCTGACCATCCTATGAAACCACCCGCTGCTTTTCTCAGCCGTGTGATTCACACGCACATCCATGGCCTGAGCTCGAAGGGCACACATCACCCGCTTCAGGCTGGTGATGAGCCAGTTGTGGGCCCGTTCCTGGCTGCGTTGCGCTTGGCCTCCTACACGGGCATCTACAATATTGAATTATCTTTTAACCGGTTTGCTGAAACCATATCCCCCAGAGATGGACTTGAACAGTCCATCGAGCAACTGAAGCATATGCTAAGTTCTGCTGAACGGTTGGGAGAAGTGACAAGGAGCTGATCTGATCGTGTTGACTGAAGCAGGAAGAAAAGCCTTACACGCTTATAAGGTTGAGCATTATCCCGGCTTGTGGCGCATGATGGTGGATCAGATGATGGGGCCCGGACCGGATTGCTGCTGGTTGCAGGGACCGGCAAATTACCTGATGCGAACGGGTTCAGTCTGCTGGGCTGTCGACCTGATGTTCCGGGAACACGAAATATTCACAAAGCTCCAACAGACACTGCCGGCCGATCTGGACTTGTTGCGTTTTGTCCTGATCACGCACGGCCATACGGATCATTTCAGCAAAGAACAGCTGGCGGTACTCTGCAAGACCGGTCCCCGCTGGATTGTTCCTGACTTCCTCTGGCCGCAGC